>JANXMO010000058.1 GCA_025354615.1 Burkholderiales bacterium
GGCAAAATATAAATGCCCTTGCGGCGGCGGCGCGGCATGTCATCCATGTCGTCAGCAATCCCGCTTTCCTCGGTGTCATCCATTTGGAGCACGGTCGCTTCAGTTTTTGGATTGGTCTACCAAGCGATTTTTCTTGATCCACGGCATCATCGCTCGGAGTTTTTCACCAACGACTTCGATCGGATGCTCAGCCGTCAGGCGGCGGCGTGATTGCAGCGTCGGCGCACCTGCACGGTTCTCCAGAATGAAGCTTTTTGCATATTCTCCAGTCTGAATATCTTTAAGCGCCTTGCGCATCGCCGCACGCGTTGCATCGGTCACGATCGACGGGCCCGTCACGTACTCGCCATATTCCGCGTTGTTGGAAATCGAGTAGTTCATGTTGGCAATCCCGCCTTCATAAATCAAATCGACGATCAGCTTGAGTTCGTGTAGGCACTCGAAGTACGCCATTTCCGGTGCATAGCCGGCTTCGGTCAAGGTCTCAAACCCGGCCTTGATCAACTCAACAGCGCCGCCGCACAACACCGCTTGCTCACCGAAAAGATCGGTCTCGGTTTCTTCGCGGAAGTTCGTTTCAATGATGCCGGCTTTACCACCGCCATTGGCAGCCGCATAGCTCAATGCCAGATCGCGTGCACGGCCCGTTTTGTCTGCATAGACGGCAATCAGATGGGGCACGCCACCGCCTTGCGTGTAGGTTGCGCGTACCGTGTGACCAGGTGCTTTGGGCGCGACCATCCAGACATCAAGATCGGCGCGCGGCACTACTTGGCCATAGTGAACGTTGAAGCCGTGCGCAAAAACCAACGAAGCGCCCTGCTTGAGATGCGGCTCTACATCCTGGTGATAAACGCTCGCAATCTGCTCATCCGGCAGCAGCAGCATCACGATATCGGCGGCCTTGACGGCCTCGGCCACTTCAGCCACTTGCAAACCTGCAGCCACCACTTTCTGCCAGCTCGCGCCGCCCTTGCGCAGACCTACAGTGACCTTGACGCCGCTGTCGTTCAAGTTTTGCGCATGCGCGTGTCCCTGCGAGCCATAACCAATGATGGCCACATTTTTGCCCTTGACCAAGCTCAGGTCAGCGTCTTTGTCGTAGTAAACCTTCATCGTGTTCTCCTTGAATCGATTTGAAATAAATAAATACGAGATTGGAATTAGATGCGCAGGATTCGCTCACCACGGCCAATTCCGCTTGAACCGGTGCGCACTGTTTCCAGAATGGCCCCCCGGTCGATGCCGTCAATAAAAGCATTCAATTTGGTTGCATCACCTGTCAACTCAATGGTGTAGCTTTTCTCCGTTACGTCGATGATGCGGCCGCGAAAGATGTCGGCCATCCGTTTCATCTCTTCGCGCTCCTTGCCCACCGCGCGCACTTTGACCAGCATCAACTCACGTGCGCTGTATGCCCCTTCAGTTAAGTCAACCACTTTCACTACTTCTATCAATCGATTGAGGTGCTTGGTGATCTGCTCGATCACGTCGTCTGAACCACTGGTCACGATGGTCATGCGTGACAACGAAGCGTCCTCGGTCGGTGCAACCGTCAAACTCTCAATGTTGTAACCGCGGGCTGAAAACAGCCCCACCACGCGCGAAAGCGCGCCAGGTTCATTCTCGAGCAACAGGGCAATGATGTGTTTCATGGTGCAAATCTGAACGCATGCCCAGCCAGCCATTCAAGACCAGCTGGAAACTGCATTACTTTTAAAAAACGGAAATTGATGGCAGCCGCGCAGTTGCAGAATCGGTCACAAATCTTCTGAACCCAGCAACATCTCGCTGATGCCCTTGCCCGCCTGCACCATGGGCCACACGTTCTCTGTGGGGTCGGTACGGATATCAAGAAAAACGGTGCGGTCTTTGAGCGCGATGGCTTCGCGAAGCGCACCCTCCACATCAGAAGGCTTTTCGATTTTCAGCCCCACATGCCCATACGCTTCAGCCAGTTTGACAAAATCCGGCAGCGCATCCATGTAGCTGTGGGAGTAACGGCCGCCATAGTCCAGTTGTTGCCACTGACGCACCATTCCGAGATAGCGGTTGTTCAACGAAACAATCTTCACTGGCGTTTTGTATTGCAAACAGGTCGACAACTCCTGGATGCACATTTGAATGGAGCCTTCACCCGTCACGCAAAAAACGTCGGCGTTCGGGCGAGCCAGCTTTACACCCATTGCATAAGGTAAACCCACACCCATCGTGCCCAGGCCGCCTGAGTTGATCCAGCGGCGCGGCTCTTCAAAACCGTAGTACTGGGCCGCCCACATCTGGTGCTGGCCAACGTCAGAAGTAATGTAAGCATCACTACCACGGGTCAATCCGCACAGCGTTTCCACAACATACTGAGGCTTGATCACCTCAGTGCTGTTCTTGTAGTTCAGGCACTCGCGGCTGCGCCATTCATTGATCTGATTCCACCAATCAGACAATGCACCCGCCTCCGGGCGAGAGGGCGTGTCCCGTACCTGCGCAATGATTTCTTGCAACACATCCTTGACATCGCCAACGATAGGAATGTCGACCTTGACGCGCTTGCTAATTGACGAAGGGTCGATGTCAATATGAATGATCTTGCGCTCGACCGATGCAAAATGCTCCGGATTGCCGATCACTCGGTCATCAAAACGGGCACCAATGGCCAACAAGACATCGCAGTTCTGCATTGTCATGTTGGCCTCGAAAGTACCGTGCATGCCGAGCATGCCAAGAAATTTGGGGTCGCTGGCGGGCAAAGCGCCCAAACCCATCAGGGTGTTGGTGCAGGGGTAGCCCAACAGCTGGACAAGTTCCCGCAGTTCGCCTGACGCATTCCCCAGAATGACACCACCTCCGGTGTAAAGGTAGGGCCGCTTGGCCGACAAAAGCAGTTGTACCGCCTTGCGGATTTGGCCGCCATGTCCTTTGCGCACTGGGTTGTAAGAACGCATTTCCACCGAAACCGGATAGTGGAAAGGCGCGGTTTTGAGCGATACATCTTTGGGAATATCCACCACCACAGGGCCGGGCCGCCCCGTGCGAGCAATATGAAACGCCTTTTTCATCGTCACGGCCAGCTCACGCACATCTTTCACAAGGAAGTTATGCTTGACGATGGGACGGGTGATGCCGACGGTGTCACATTCTTGAAAAGCATCCAGCCCAATCGCCGGCGTGGGCACCTGTCCCGTGACGATGACCATTGGGATGCTGTCCATATATGCAGTCGCAATGCCGGTAATAGCATTGGTCACGCCAGGGCCGGATGTCACCAGTGCAACGCCAACTTCTCCCGTTGCCCGCGCATAGCCGTCCGCCGCGTGAACAGCCGCCTGTTCATGGCGCACCAGTACATGCCTGATGGTTTGTTGCTTGTACAAAGCGTCATAAATGTAGAGAACTGCTCCACCAGGATAACCCCAGAGGCATTCGACGTTTTCGGCTTGCAAGCAGCGAACAAGGATTTCAGAACCGTTCGGATCGGCACCAGAGGCCTCGGCGGATTCGGTGGACGCCACCGTAGCAGAACTGATTTCTTCAGCAAACATATTCATATCGAACCTTTGTGAATTTCTCTAACGAAAAACCATTGGCACACCTGCGTCCGTTCTTGTGAAACGGGCACGGTGCTTTGATCACACCTTCGGACTCCTGATTGGATGCCTGCGTTGACCTGACTGTTGTGCAACCCCCGATTATGGCACTTGGCCCTTTTCCCGAGGACAGCACAAGACGCAATCTAAACGCAGCGGTGGGATACTCCGTTTCTTGTTTTTCGGGC
>JANXMO010000083.1 GCA_025354615.1 Burkholderiales bacterium
CAACATGGCGCCGCTGATGGAAATGCGCAAACGCTTCCAAGAGAAGTTCGAAAAAGAGCACGGCGTGAAGATCGGCTTTATGAGTTTTTTCGTCAAGGCCGCGGTCGCCGCGCTGAAGAAATTCCCCATCATCAATGCGTCGGTGGACGGCAATGACATCGTCTACCACGGCTATTTCGACATCGGCATCGCCGTGGGCTCGCCGCGTGGCCTGGTGGTGCCCATCCTGCGCAATGCCGACCAGATGAGCTTTGCCGACATCGAGAAGAAGATTGCCGAATTCGGCCAGAAAGCGCGCGACGGCAAGCTGTCGCTCGACGATTTGACCGGAGGCACTTTCTCGATCAGCAACGGCGGCACTTTTGGCTCGATGCTGTCCACGCCCATCATCAACCCGCCGCAATCTGCGATTTTGGGCGTGCACGCGACCAAGGAGCGCGCAGTGGTCGAGAACGGGCAGATCGTGATCCGGCCGATGAACTACCTCGCCATGTCGTATGACCACCGCATCATCGATGGCCGCGAAGCCGTGCTGGGGCTGGTGGCCATGAAGGAAGCGCTGGAAGACCCAGCCCGCCTGTTGTTCGACATCTGATCTGCAGTCAAGCCAAGCCAAGCAAGGATTCATTGTGAGCAAGCAATTCGACGTCGTCGTGATTGGTGGTGGCCCGGGCGGCTATATCGCGGCCATCCGCGCGGCGCAACTGGGTTTCAACACCGCCTGTATCGACGAGTGGAAAAATGGCCAGGGCGGCCCGGCGCCCGGCGGTACCTGTACCAACGTCGGCTGTATCCCCAGCAAGGCGCTGCTGCAGTCGAGCGAGCACTTCGAGCACGCCGGCCACAGCTTTGCCGACCACGGCATTGCCCTAAGCAACCTCAGCATGGACATCGGCAAGATGCTCGGCCGCAAGAACACCGTGGTCAAGCAGAACAACGACGGCATCTTGTACCTGTTCAAGAAGAACAAGGTGGCGTTTTTCCATGGCCGTGGGTCCTTCGTCAAAGCGACCGAAGGCGGCGATTATGAGATTGCCGTGGCCGGCACGGCCGCCGAAACGCTGCAGGCCCGCCATGTCATTCTGGCGACCGGCTCGAATGCGCGCGCGCTGCCGGGTGCAGCTTTTGATGAAGAGCGCATCTTGAGCAACGACGGCGCGCTGCGTCTGGGCAGCGTGCCGAAAACTTTGGGCGTCATCGGTTCCGGCGTGATCGGCCTGGAAATGGGCTCGGTCTGGCGCCGGCTTGGCGCGCAGGTCACGGTGCTCGAGGCCTTGCCGACCTTCCTCGGCGCGGTCGACGAGCAAATCGCCAAAGAGGCGCACAAAATCTTCAGCAAGCAAGGCTTGAAGATCGAGTTGGGCGTGAAGATTGACAAGGTTGAAGCCGGCAGCGCGGGCGTGTCGGTGGCCTATCAAAACGCCAAGGGCGAGGCGCAAACATTGGCAGTCGACAAGCTGATCGTCTCGATCGGCCGTGTGCCCAACACGATTGGCTTGAATGCCGAAGCCGTCGGCCTGCAGCTCGACGAGCGCGGCGCGATCGCCGTTGACGGCGACTGCAAAACCAATCTGCCCAATGTATGGGCCGTGGGCGACGCGGTGCGCGGCCCGATGCTGGCCCACAAAGCCGAGGAAGAGGGCGTGGCGGTGGCCGAGCGCATTGCCGGCCAGCATGGCCATGTCGACTTCAACACTATTCCGTGGGTCATCTACACCAGCCCCGAAATCGCCTGGGTCGGCCAGACCGAGCAGCAGCTCAAGACCAGCGGACGGGCTTACAAGGCCGGCACCTTTCCGTTTCTGGCCAACGGCCGCGCGCGCGCCTTGGGCGACACCACCGGCATGGTGAAATTCCTGGCCGATGCGGCGACCGATGAAATCCTCGGTGTGCACATCATCGGGCCGATGGCGTCGGAGTTGATTTCCGAAGCAGTCGTGGCGATGTCGTTCAAAGCCAGCGCCGAGGACATCGCGCGCATCTGCCACGCGCACCCCAGCCTGAGCGAAGCCACCAAGGAAGCCGCGCTGGCGGTCGACAAGCGCACCTTGAACTTCTGAGCCACCGCGTCAAGTAAACCTCGGTGCCGTGGCCGTTCGCCAGCTGTACCTGCAGACGCTGGCCGATCGCGGCTATGCGGCCGACGCGGCGCAGCTGCGCGCGGTGGACGCGTTGGAGCGCTGCGAGCGCGAGTGGATCGAGTACAAGTCGCGCCGGCGCAACCCGCTGACGCGGCTGCTGGTGCGCCTGCCCATTCCGCGCGGGGTTTATCTGTTCGGTGGCGTGGGGCGGGGCAAAAGCTTCTTGATGGACTGCTTTTTCAACGCCGTGCCGCTGGCGCGCAAAGCCCGGCTGCATTTCCATGAATTCATGCGCGAAGTGCACCGCGAGCTGGCCGACCTGCATGGCACGGTGGACCCGCTGCAGGTGCTGGCCGCCCGCATGGCGCGCCGTTACCGGCTGATCTGCTTCGATGAATTCCACGTTGCCGACATCACCGATGCGATGATTCTTTACCGCCTGCTGCAGGCGTTGTTCGACCAGCGCGTCAGCATCGTGACCACGTCCAATTTCCATCCCGACGGTTTGTATCCGAATGGCCTGCACCGCGAACGCCTGCTGCCAGCAATTGCCTTGCTCAAGCAGCATTTGGACATCATCGCGGTCGACAACGGCACCGATTACCGGCAGCTGACGCTCGCACGCGTGCAGGCTTACCTGACGCCGCTGGGCCCGGCCGCCGACGCCACGCTGGCGGCGGCTTTCGAGCAGCTGGCCGAGGCGAAGGAGGAAAGCCCGCAGTTGTTGATCGAGCACCGGGTGTTGAAAGCCGAGCGCCGTGCCGGTGGCGTCGTCTGGTTCGATTTCAAGGAGCTGTGCGGCGGGCCGCGTTCGCAAAACGACTACCTCGAGCTGGCCACGCAGTTTCACACCTTGCTGTTGTCGAACGTGCCGCAGATGGCGCCGCGCAATGCGTCGGAAGCGCGTCGCTTCACCTGGCTGGTTGATGTGTTGTATGACCGGCGCGTCAAGCTGATCGTCTCAGCCGCGCTGCCGCCGGAGTTGCTTTATACCGAGGGGCCATTGGCGCATGAATTCCCGCGCACCGCCTCGCGCCTGCACGAAATGCAGTCGGCCGAATACCTGGCGCTGGCCCGGCGCGACGTTGACACGGGGCTGACGTGATGCGGCGGCGCGCGGGCCGGTTGTTGCCGCTGCTGGGCGCTGTGGCGTGCGCTGCGCTGCTGGAGTTGAGCGCCGGACCGGCGGGTGCGGCTGTGGTCGACATGGCGGCCAAGCGTGCAGCGCTGGCGTCACAACGGGTACAGGCGGACGCGGACCACGCGGCCGAGCTTGCGCGCTGCCAGCAGCGCTTCGTCGTCACCGCGTGCCTGAAAACCGCCGAGCACCAACACCGCCAGGCACTTGGCCAGCTGCGCCACCAGCAACTGCTGCTGGATGAAATGCAGCGCCAGCAGCGCGCCACCGAGCGCCTGCAATCGATTGAGCACAAGCGCAGTGCCGCGGCGTCAACCGTCGAAGCGGCGGTAGCGCAGCCGGTGCACAACGCAAAGCCTGATGACGCATGGTCCGCACCCTTGCCCGCTGTGCGCCCTTTGCGTCCGGCTGGCCGCACAAAACCGCCCACCGCCAGCCAGCTGCCACAAGCCGCTTTAATTCAAGACCACGTGCGGGCGCAGCAAGCCCGTCAGGTCGAAATGCAGGCGCACCGCCAAGCGGTCGAGCGGCGCAATGCGCGACGCGCGGCACAGGGCAAGCGCGCGGCGCCCTTGCCAGTGCCGGCGGCATCGGCCTTGCCAACGTCGACTTGAATCGGCGAGAAAATTTTTCCGTCAGCCCAACGGCTCCACGCGGATCAACGCCAGCGACAAGTTGTCGCCGCCGCCACGGGCGCGCTGGCGTGCCTGGTTGACCAGCACTGCGCTGGCTTCAACGGGCGGCAGTGAATGCACGATGGCGCCCAGCTCGGCGCCGCTGAAGTAGTGCCACAGGCCGTCGCTGCACGCGAGCACCGAATCGCCAATTTGCAGCTGGCCCAGCGGTGTCACCGCCACTGGTGGTTCGGCCGCGGTGCCCAGGCAACCGGTCAACAGGTTGGATTGCGGGTGGCTGCTGGCATCTTCTTCGCGCAGCTGGCCCTCGTTGACGAGCCGCTGCACGTAAGAATGGTCAGTGGTGTGTGACACCATTTGGGCGCCACGAAAGTGGTAGATGCGTGAATCCCCCGCATGCACTGCGTCACATTCCAGCCTCGGTGAAATCATGAACGCCGCCACCGTGCTGTGCGGCTCTTCCTCTGAGGTGATGGCCGTCAGCTTGATCATCAAATGCGCTTCCAGCACCAGCTGTCGCAGCGCGGCGGCAGCATCTTCCTGCGACGGCGTGTAGCGCTCGAACAGCTGCTGCGCCGTCAGAATCACCTGGTCAGCGGCTTTGCGCCCGCCGCTTTTGCCGCCCATGCCATCGGCAAGCACAGCCAGTGCGCAGCCTGGCGTGCGGTGATGCGCAATGATTTCGACTTGGTCTTGTTGATAACTGCGGTCGCCGCGGTGGAGGCCGGTGGCGCCTGTGAGCCTGTGCCCCCGATTGCTGATGCTCATACGAAAACTATAATCGTTGATTGGCCGTTCGCTGAGTCGATAACAGGCCGCTTTGAGCGCCATCCTGTACCTTTCACCCTTTTGATATCTGATGGCCTGATGACGACTTTGCAGGCGCATCCGTGCTCCCGCCGCTTTGCCGGCGCTGAGCATTCCTCCCGTTGGCGGGCTGCATGACGCCTTTGCAAGCCGCGGTCGAGCAAACCTTCTCAGCCACCGGTGCCTTGGCGCAGGCCGACGTTCACTATGTGCAACGCGAAGTTCAGTTGCAAATGGCACGCGCGGTGGCGCAGGCCATTGACGGGCCGCATGCGCTGGTGGTCGAAGCCGGCACCGGCGTCGGCAAGACCTTCGCTTATCTGGTGCCAGCATTGTTATGCGGCCGGCGTGCGTTGGTCAGCACTGCCACCAAAAGTCTGCAAGATCAGCTTTTTTTGCGCGACCTGCCGCGCCTGCGCGACGCCTTGCGCCTGCCCGTGAGTCTGGCGTTGCTGAAGGGGCGCGCCAGCTATCTGTGCCTGCACCGGTTGGCACAGGCCCGTCATACGATCGAGAGCCATGATCGCTGGGCGCTGCGCACGCTGGTGAAGGTCGAACAATGGGCTCCGCGCACCCACAACGGCGACCTGGCTGAAATCGATGGCTTGGACGAGCGCAGCAGTGTCGTTCCCCTGGTCACGTCGACGCGTGAAAACTGCCTCGGCACCGACTGCCCCGACTACCGCGCCTGCCACGTGATGAAAGCCCGGCGCGACGCCATGGCGGCCGATCTGGTCGTCGTCAACCACCACCTGTTTTTCGCCGACATGGCCCTGCGCGACAGCGGCGTGGCCGAATTGCTGCCCAGCGTCGAGGTGGCAGTGTTCGATGAGGCACACCAGCTGGTGGAAGCCGGCGTGCAATTCTTGGGCACCACGCTGGGCAGCGGCCAGCTGATCGACCTGGCGCGCGATGTGCTGGCCGTTGGCTTGCAGCAGGCGCGCGGCCTGGCGCCCTGGCCGGCCCTGGCCGGCGCCTGTGAACACGCAGCGCGCACGCTGCGCCTGGCCGCCGCCGCCGGGCCCCTGCGCGAACCGCGCAGTGCCATCAAGTTGCGCTGGGAGGAACGCGCCGCGGGCGCTGACTTCGTCGAGGCGCTTGCCGCCTGTGCGAGCGCCTGCGAGGCCGCTGAAGAAGCGCTGAACCAGATGAGTGAACTGGGCCCCGACTTTGCCCGGCTGACCGAGCGCGCCGCTCACCTGGGGCGGCTGGCCACTGTGTTTGGCGCTCCTGCCGCCGCCGGCTGCGTGCGCTGGATCGATCTGACGCCGCACCAGTGCCGGCTGGTCGAGTCGCCGCTGGACATCCGCGACGCGTTGCGCGAACAAATGGCGGCGTCACCCAAAGCCTGGGTGTTCACCTCCGCCACGCTGGGCGACGACGAGCGTTTGAGCTGGTTCACCGAAGCGGCGGGGCTGGAAGACGCGACAACGCTGCGCGTGGGCAGCCCGTTCGACTACCCGGCGCATGCCCGTTTGTACGTGCCGGCGGTTTTCCCCAAGCCCAACGAGCCGGCCCATTCCGTCGCCGTGGCGCAATTGGCCGCACGTTGTGCCCGGGCGTTGGGTGGCCGCACGTTCGTGTTGACCACCACCTTGCGGGCGTTGCAAGCCATCAGTGAACCGCTGCGTGTTGAATTCGAGGCGGCAGGCGACGCCATCCAGGTGCTGGTGCAGGGCCAATTGCCCAAACGCCAGCTGATGGCACTGTTCCTCGCGCAGCCGCGTTCCGTACTGGTCGGCTCGCAATCGTTCTGGGAAGGCATCGATGTGCCGGGCGACGCGCTGCAGTGCGTGGTGATCGACAAGCTGCCGTTCCCGCCGCCGAATGACCCGCTGGTGGAGGCGCGCGTCAAGCGCCTGGAAATGCAGGGCCGCAACGCCTTCACCGATTACTTCGTTGCCGAAGCCGCCGTGGCTTTGCAGCAGGGCGCGGGGCGATTGATCCGCAGCGAGTCAGACCACGGTCTGCTGGTCGTCTGCGACCCGCGCCTGCGCAGTCAGGGTTACGGCCGGCGGCTGCGCGGCGCCTTGCCGCCGATGGCCGTGCTGGACAGCGAAGCGGCGGCAATCGACTGGTTGAGCGCGCTGGCAGCGCTTCGCTGAACCGCTGGGCCGGCAGCCAGTCGTCAAACCCCTGCGGGTTGAGTTGGTCACCACAGCTGCCACCAAGGCCGCGCGCGGTGCGCGCCAACGGCGCCGGTGTCATTTAGAAAAGCGCTGTTGGGAAAACTCTTGCGCATCACCCGGTCGGCGTCGTCACGCAGTTCGATCAGGCCCAGCCGGTCGTAGCTGCGCACCATCAAGGCCAGTGCTTCCTCTGCTGCCGGCGACGATTGAAACTCCTGCACCGCTTGCTGCGCCCGGTTCGCCGCCGCCAGATAGGCCCCGCGGCGAAAGTAGTAACGCGCCACATGCACTTCATAACTTGCCAGCGCATTGACGATGTAATTCATGCGCACCTGCGCATCGGCCGCGTAACGCGACTGCGGGTACTGCTCCACCAGTTGTTTGAACGACTGGTAAGCGTCACGCGACGCCTGCTGGTCGCGTTCCGACAATTCCTGGCGCGACAGCTTGCCCAGCAGCCCCAGGTTGTCGTTGAAATTGAGCAAGCCTTGCAAGTACAGCGCGTAGTCGATCGCGGGGCTGGTCGGGTGCAATTTGATGAAGCGTTCAAGCACCGACAAGGCCTGCGCTTTTTCATTGGTGCGGTACAGCACGTGGGCGCGGTCCAACTGCGCCTGCTGGGCCAAGAGGCTGCCGGAGGCCCGGCCTTCCAGCCGCTCGTAGAGCTTGCCGGCGCGCTCATAATTCCCAGCGGCCACTTCTTCCTTGGCCTCTGCATACAATTTCTCGGGCGTCCAGTTGGCCGTTTCGTCTTGCAGCGAGTTGGCGCAACCTGCCAGCAAACTGGCCAGCGCGATCACCACTGTCGTTCCATTGCGCTGAAAATGGCGGTGCCAGAAACCGCTTGCTGAACCGCTTGAATCCATTTGTGCTGGTGCCATTTGCGCGGCATAACCCTGTCGACAATGAAAAACGATTATAGGGTTCGCCCCTTGGCCGACTTGGCTTCTGATCTGCTCGACGAGGCGGGTTCTGACGATGGGCCGGAGCCGGCGCCAACCGATGAACCCGAGCGCCGGCAGGCCGTGATCGACGCGGCTTTGAACACACAGCGCCTGGACCAGGTCGTCGTCAGAATGGCAAAAGAGTTTTCGCGCAACCACCTGCAGGCGGTGATCGGCGCCGGCCACGTGCAGATCGACGGCCGGGTGGAAACGTCTGCCGCCCGGCGGGTGCGGATCGGCCAGCGCATCGAGATAGCCTTGATTCCCACGGCCCAAAGCCAGGCCTTTCATGCCGAAGCCATGCCGTTGGCTATCGTTTTTGAAGACGATCACCTGTTGGTCATCAACAAGCCGGCCGGGTTGGTCGTGCACCCCGCCGCGGGCCACTGGAGCGGCACCTTGCTCAACGGGCTGCTGGCCCATCATGCGGGCGCGGCTGCGCTGTCGCGCGCCGGCATCGTCCACCGGCTCGACAAGGACACCTCCGGCCTGATGGTGGTCGGCAAGACACTGACGGCGGTAACCGCCCTGGTGCGCCAAATCGCCGCCCGTGAGGTGCACCGCCAGTACATGGCGATTGCCTGCGGCGAATGGGCCAGCCGCACCCAGCGCGTTGACGCACCGATTGCCCGCGACCCGCGTTCGCGCATCCGCATGGCGGTGGTGGCCAGCGGCAAGCCCGCCATGACCGATATCGAACGCATCGCGGTGCACGCTGGCTACACAGCCGTTCATTGCACCTTGCACACCGGCCGCACGCATCAGATTCGCGTCCACATGGCGCTGCTCGGCCATCCGCTGGTCGGCGACGTGTTGTACGGCGGCAAGCCGGCGCTGGGTCTGCAACGGCAGGCGTTGCACGCCCGGCGGCTGGCGTTTCGGCATCCCGCCAGCGGCCGTCTGGTCGAGTTCCAGGCTGAACCGCCGGATGACATGGCCACGGCCTGGGCCGGGGTGGTCAGCGCGGCCTGACCGACCGTTGCTTTGCCCCACTTTTGCC
>JANXMO010000101.1 GCA_025354615.1 Burkholderiales bacterium
CCGGCAACGTGATGGGCGGCGGCGACTGGTCTGAAGACCGGCTGATTCCCGATGCCGTGCGCGCCTGGCAGGCCGGCGCGGTGCTGGCCATTCGCCGCCCGGGCGCCATCCGCCCGTGGCAGCACGTGATGGAACCGCTGGCCGCTTACCTGACCTTGGCCGAAGCGCTGTGGGAGCGGCCCGATTGCGCTGGCGCCTACAACTTCGGCCCTGCCACTGCCGACGCCGCCACTGTGGGCGACGTGATCACGCTTGCACGCCAGGCCTACGGCCGCGGCGAGTGGGCCTGCACCGGCACACAGGACGGCCCGCACGAGGCCGGCTGGCTGGCGCTGGAAGTGGCACAGGCCCGCGTGGCGCTCGGCGTGACGCCGCGCTGGCCGCTGGCCGAAGCAGTGGCGCGCACGCTGCGCTGGTACCGCGCCCACGCCGAGGGCAGCGACGCACGCGCGCTTTGCGAGGCTGACTTGGCCGCCTACACCCAGTTCCCCGCGGCCAGCGCCGCTGACTCAACCGCCATTTTGAAGTGCCCCGCGGCCGATGCCGTCAGCCCCGCCAACGCCTGCGCCGCGCCCACCGCGGCGCAGGCGCAGGCGGGTTTGCGGCAAGCCGCATGAGGCGCACGCCACAGCGGCTGCCCTGCGCCGTTGTTTGACCCATTTACCCGCTGCCCCAGGACCTTTTCGATGAGCCGTTTCACCGTCAACGACACACCGCTGGCCGGCTTGAAGCAGGTGCAGCGCCAGCGCCTGGGCGATGCCCGCGGCTTTCTCTCGCGCCTGTTCTGTGCCGAGGACCTGGCCGCCGCCGGCTGGACGCAGCCCATCGCGCAGATCAACCACACCCACACCGCGCAGGCAGGCACCGTGCGCGGCCTGCATTACCAGCAGCCGCCACACGTCGAGATGAAGCTGGTGAGCTGCCTGCGCGGCAGCGTGTTCGACGTGGTCGTTGACCTGCGCGCCGGCTCGCCCACCTTCGGTCGCTGGCACGCCGTGCACTTGAACGACGACAACAGCCTGGCGCTGTTGATTCCGCCCGGCTTCGCCCATGGCTTTCAGGCGCTGACCGATGACGTGCAACTGCTGTACTGCCACTCGGCCGCCCACGCACCGCAGGCCGAAGCCGGCCTGCACCCGCAAGACGAGCAGCTGGCCATTGCCTGGCCGCTGCCGGTGGCGGGGTTGTCGCCACGCGATGCGGCGCACCCGCGCCTTATCGAGCTGGCATCAACAGACCTGAATCCGTTGCCGGACGAAGGGAACTCCCTCCCCCGCTCGCGGGAGAGGGCCGGGGTGAGGGACGGCGCATGGCATCAACAGTGAATGCCATGGCGGCTCTGCTGCCCTCACCTCACCCTCTCCAGGAGGGAGA
>JANXMO010000106.1 GCA_025354615.1 Burkholderiales bacterium
CGACGGCGCGTCGCACGACAATACCGAACGGGCGCGGCGCTTCGGCCGCCAGTTGCACGGCCGCTTCAAGCTGCCGGTGCACGAGGTGGACGAGCGTTACACGACGACCGAAGCGGCGAGCAACGGCGAGCGCGACCTCGACGCCGCCTCGGCGGCGATCATCCTGAACCAGTTCCTGAGTGCCCACGCATGAGCAGCCTGAACCTCGACGCCGAAGCGCTGTACGCCGACCTGCTGGCCGGCGTGCGCAACCTGGCGCCGCAGGGCGCTGCGCTGGTCGGCATTTGGTCCGGTGGCGCTTGGCTGGCCGAGCGGCTTCAGCGCGATTTGGGCTGGCCGGGCGAGCACGGCGTGATTTCGAGCGCGCTGCACCGCGATGACTTCAATTCACGCGGCATGACGGGCGGCGCCAACCAGACGCGGCTGCCATTTGAGGTCGAAGGCCGCGCCATCGTGCTGGTTGACGATGTGCTCTACACCGGGCGCACGATTCGCGCTGCTGTCAATGAACTGTTCGACTTCGGCCGCCCGGCGGGCGTCGCCCTGGCCGTGCTGGTGGACCGCGGCGGGCGCGAGCTGCCCATCGAGCCCGGCTTCGCAGCGGCGCGCCTGCAGGTGCCAGCGGCGCAGCGACTGGCGTTGGCGCGCGATGCCGCGGGGCGCTTGAGTTTCGTGTTGCGCGGGCAGGCCACAACATGACACGCCACCGCATCCAGGGCCACGGCGCATGGCGATGAACCCACAGCTCAACCGGCACGGTGAGCTGGTGCACCTGCTGTCGATCGAAGGGCTGCCGCGCGCGCTGATTCATCAGATTCTGGACACCGCGGGCACGTTTCTCAGCGTCAACGACCGCGAAGTCAAGAAAGTGCCGCTGCTGCGCGGCAAAAGCATCTTCAACCTGTTTTTCGAGAACAGCACACGCACGCGCACGACGTTCGAGATCGCTGCAAAGCGGCTGTCGGCCGACGTCTTCAACCTCGACATCGCGCGCTCCAGCGCCGCCAAAGGCGAGAGCCTGCTGGACACCATCGCCAACCTGAGCGCGATGCACGCCGACATGTTCGTCGTGCGGCACAGTGAAAGCGGCGCGCCTTATTTGATCGCGCAGCACTGCTCGCCGCATGTGCACGTGATCAACGCCGGCGACGGGCGCCACCAGCACCCGACGCAGGGGCTGCTCGACATGTACACGATCCGCCATTACAAAAAAGACTTCACGCAGCTGACGGTGGCCATCGTGGGCGACATCGTGCATTCGCGCGTGGCGCGTTCGGACATTCATGCGCTGACAACGCTGGGCGTGCCGGAAGTACGCGCGGTCGGCCCGAAAACGCTGGTGCCGGGCGACTTGCGCGAGATGGGTGTGCGCGTGTGCCACGACATGGCAGAAGGCATCCGCGGCGCCGACGTGATCATCATGCTGCGCCTGCAAAGCGAGCGCATGAGCAACGCGCTGTTGCCCAGCGCGGATGAGTTTTTCAAAAGCTACGGCCTGACCGAAGAAAAACTGGCGCTGGCCAAACCCGACGCCATCGTGATGCACCCGGGGCCGATCAACCGCGGCGTCGAGATCGACTCCAGCGTGGCCGACGGCATGCAAAGCGTCATCTTGCCGCAAGTGACTTTCGGCATCGCGGTGCGCATGGCGGTGATGTCGACATTGGCGGGCAACAGCGCATGAAGCTTTTGATCCGCAACGGCCGTCTCGTCGACCCGGCCAGCGGCTTTGACGGGCCGGGCGATGTCGCCATCGCCGGCGGGCGCATCGTGGCGCTCGGCCGTGTCAGCGCTGACTTCGACGCCACCCGCACGATCGACGCCAGCGGGCTGGTCGTCGCGCCGGGGCTGGTCGACCTCGCGGCCCGCTTGCGCGAGCCGGGCCATGAACACGAGGGCATGCTGGAGTCGGAGATGGCGGCGGCGGTGGCCGGCGGCGTGACCAGCCTGGTGTGCCCGCCCGACACCGACCCGCCGCTCGACGAGCCGGGCCTGGTCGAAATGTTGAAATTTCGCGCGCGCAATCTGAACCAGTCGCGCCTGTACCCGCTGGGCGCGCTGACCCGCGGCCTGGCCGGTGAGGCGCTGACCGAAATGGCCGAGTTGACCGAGGCAGGCTGCGTCGGCTTCTCGCAGGCCGATGTGGCGCTGCGCGACACGCGGGTGCTGCACCGCGCGCTGCAATACGCGTCCACCTTCGGCTACACGACCTGGCTGCGCCCGCTCGATGCCTGGCTGGGCAGCGGCGTGGCCGCCAAAGGCACGCTGGCCACGCGCATGGGCCTGGCCGGCGTGCCGGTGATTGCCGAAACCATCGCCATGGCCACCCTGTTCGAGCTGGTGCGCGACACTGGCGCCCGCGTGCACCTGTGCCGGCTGAGCAGCGCGGCCGGCATCGAGCTGATGCGCCGCGCCCGTGCTGAAGGCTTGCCGGTGACGGCTGACGTCAGCATCAACCACCTGCATTTGACCGATGTCGACATCGGTTACTTCAACGCCGCAATGCGGCTGACGCCGCCGCTGCGCCAGCAGCGCGACCGCGACGCGTTGCGGACCGCGCTGGCCGACGGCACGGTCGACGCGCTGACCAGCGACCACACACCCGTTGACGAAAACGCCAAGGCGCTGCCTTTTGCCGAAGCCGAACCGGGCGCCACCGGGCTGGAGCTGCTGCTGTCGCTGGCGCTGAAATGGGGTGAGCAGATGCGTTTACCGTTGACGCAGACATTGGCCACCGTGACCAGCGCGCCGGTGCGGGTGATCGGCGAGGCGCTGGGCTCGCTCGGCCACAGCACCGGCCGGCTGGTGGAAGGCGGCGTGGCTGACCTGTGCCTGTTCGACCCCGGCGCGCACTGGACGGTGCGCCGCGTGGCGCTGAAAAGCCAGGGCCGGCACACGCCGTTTGCGGGGCACGAATTGCCAGGGCGGGTGCGGTGGACCGTCGTGGCAGGCCATGTGGCGTTTGAGGCCAACTAAAACGATGGCGGCGGCCCGGTGGGTGCGTGCCTGGTGGCGGCTGACGGCCTGCCTTTTTCAGGTTGCCGGCGGTTTGCTGATCTGCTCGTTGGTGTTTCCGTTTCTTGACCCAGCGCAGCGGCTGGAGCAGATCGGCCGCTGGTCGCGCCGCATGCTGCGTGCGCTGGGCATCGTTCTGCACGCCAGCGGCGCACCACCGGCAGACGGTGTGCTGGTCGTCTCCAACCACGTGTCGTGGTTGGACATCCTGGTCATTAATGCGGTATGCCCGGTGCGCTTCGTCTCCAAAGCCGACGTACGCGCCTGGCCGGTGCTGGGTTGGCTGGTGGCCAGCGCCGGCACACTGTTCATTGAACGCGAACGCAAACGCGACGCGCTGCGCGTGGTGCAATTGATGGCTGACGCCTTGCGCCGTGGCGAGCGCGTAGCGGTGTTTCCCGAGGGCACTACCAGCAGCGGCCACGGGCTGCTCCCCTTTCACGCCAACTTGTTGCAAGCCGCAATTACCAGCGGCATGCCGGTGCAGGCTGTGGTGTTGCGCTACGCCGACGCGCACGCGCCTATCAGCCGTGCGGCTGCCTACATCAATCAGCAAACGTTGGCCCACTCATTGTGGACAGTGCTCAACACCAGCAAGCTACAGGCGCGGCTGCACGCATTGCCGCCACAAGACCCGCAGCCGCTGGACCGGCGCACGCTGGGGCGGCAGCTGCAGGAACGCATTGCCGCCGCGCTGGACCGCCACCTCGCTTGAGGCAACGCAAGGCGGTACCTGCGCCCAGCGCTGTGCTGTGCTGTGCTGTGCTGTGCTGTGCTGTTGAACTCGTAGGACGGTGACGACGTTTCAACACGCTCCCGGCCGGGTGTGCCCTGCAACCATGCCCCCCATGCTGGACTTACTGCTGCCCGCAGCGCTTTGTTGATCCGCTTTGCCCATGACCGCACATCTCTCTGCCCTTCCTTCATGGACCCGTTGGCTGCACCGCGCTTACGGCAATTCATTGCGCCACGCATTGAAAGCGACTCCTGCCGCCACTGCGAAAACCGCTTTCCTCCCGTCCAAAGGACGCTGGACCGCAGGCCTTGCAATGGGCGCCATGGGTATGCGTCACTACCGCGTGTATTGGCCTGAAAATGTTCAAGTCGGCGAACGGTTGCCATTGATGGTGATGCTGCATGGCTGTGGCCAGGACGCTCAAGGTTTTGCGGCCAGCACGGGTATGAACCGCCTGGCGGCGCGCGAGCGCTTTGTGGTTCTCTACCCCGAGCAGGACCGCCTGGCCAACCCACAGGGCTGCTGGAACTGGTTTGACACCGATCACGGGCGCGCACAAGGCGAAGCAGCGTTGATCCTGAATGCCATCGACCAAATCTGCCTGACCGGGTCAGTGGACCGCCACCGAGTGGCCGTGGCCGGGTTGTCGGCTGGCGCCAGCATGGCCGCACTGCTGGCCACACGTTACCCCGGGCGATTCAAGGCTGTGGTCATGCACTCCGGTGTGCCGCCCGGTATGGCGCATTCAGCCGCTTCGGCGCTCGGCGCCATGCAAGGCCACCGCACCATGACGCCATTGCGCGCCGCGGCACCTCCTTTCAGGGCCGCACAGCCAGCATTGCTGGCCATTCATGGCACGCTCGACCGCGTGGTGTCAGCTGACAACGCACACGCTGCCACGCACGCCTGGGCGGCTGCAGGTGGTGCCCATGCAGGCGCGGGCCGCCGCCTGCAGCGGGGCCAGCGTCATGCCTGCACCGTGACCGACTTCAAGCAACGAGACAGTACCGTCGCCACACTGGTGGAAGTCGACGGATTGGGTCATGCCTGGAGCGGTGGCGCCGCCAGCCAGCCATTCAGCGACGCGCTGGGGCCTGACGCGTCGCGCATGGCGTGGGCTTTTGCACTTAAGCAATTTGCACATTGACGGACCGGCTGTTGGCAGTGGATGAACCCAGCGCGTACCGCTTTTTGTCTTACGTGCCGTTGCGCTGCCTGACGACAAGCGGCGGCCAGCACGGCTTTTAGCCTTGCGTCTTCCATGCAAATACATGCCGCCCACCCGTTACCCCTGTCTCTCTCGCCGCCAGTTGCTTTGCGCGCCGAGCAGGCTCAACAGCAGTTCAAGGCCTATGTGCAGGCGCCAGCCTTTCCATGTGTCGGCGCCCGCTCGGCGATCAACCGCGGGCGTGCCTGTTTCGGCCTGTATGACGGCCTGGGGGAAGGCGGCCACATCGCTCGGTTATGCACCGACCTGGGCCAGTTCTCCGCCAGATTTCCTCAGCCGGGCGAAGACCCGGTCAGTTTTATCGCCTTGTTCGATGACACCATTGCGTCTGAACTCGAATTCGAGCGCCGCCTGTGGCAGCATTTGCAAGAGGTGCATGAGCACGACCGCCGTCAGTTCGCGTGGAATGCCGGCGTCAGTGACGACCCGTCGTCGCCGCAGTTTTCATTCAGCGTTGGCGGCCGGGCTTTTTTCGTGGTCGGCTTGAGCCCGGTGGCCTCACGGCTGGCGCGCCGTGCGCCCATGCCTTGCCTGGTTTTCAACTTCCATGACCAGTTCGAAGCGTTGCGCGCAAGCGGTAAATATGACGGCTTGCAGCGTGTCATCCGCAACCGGGACGTCGCCTTGCAAGGCGCGATCAACCCGGTGCTGGCGCGCCATGGCGACGCTTCTGAAGCGCGCCAGTATTCGGGCCGCGCCACCGAAGCCGGCTGGCGTTGTCCTTTTCATTCCGGAGAATCCGATGCCCAGTGAATGCCTTGACCGGCCTGCTGCTGCCACAACCCGTATTGCGCCGCAAAGCGGTGTGTCGTTCAAATTGCGGGCAGGTGATGTGCTCAAGGTGCGTGACCCTTGCGGTGAGCAAGTGTGTGATCTGTTCGCATTCAAGGACGGCGATTTCACTTGCAGCTTGTCATCGGGACGCAGCATTGATTACGCTGGCAAAATCTATTTGTCGACTGGCGACGTGCTGTACTCGAACGACAGCCGACGCTTGTTCACCATCGTTGCCGATACCGTGGGCCGGCATGATTTCCTGCTGACGCCTTGCAGCCAGGAGATGTTCGAAATTCTTTACCGCTGCCAGGGCCACCATCCGAGCTGCCTGGAAAATTTGTTCAATGCGCTGTCGCCACACGGTGTCAAGGCGCACCAGATTTCCAACACGTTCAACATTTTCATGAACGTTACCGTGAGCGCCGAGGGCGAGGTCAGCGTGAAGCCGCCGCTGTCCAGGGCGGGCGATTCCATTGAGTTGCGCGCTGAGATGGACCTTCTGTGCGCCCTCACCGCCTGCTCGGCCGAGATGTCCAACAACGGCACGTTCAAGCCGATTGACTATGAAATCGTGCGCGCGACCGTTGAGGTGTGAACCACGGACTGCCGCAAAACCCTGCGGCCGGCGTCAAACGGGACTTGCGTCATGCGCAAATCGTGCGGTCCGTCGGCCGTTTGGAACGGTTGCCCAAGTGGTTGAATTTGGTGCCCATCGTCCTGCAGTGGGTCGCCCTGTCGCTGCGCTACCGTTCCATCACCCTGCCCTCGTGCGCCAATCCGTTCATCACCGCGGGCGGCTTGGTGGGCGAAGGCAAGATGGAATATTTGGACATCATGGGAGCCCGAGCCCGGCAAGCAACGGTGACGACGGTGTGCGTGACAGCCACCGGCGCCGGCGCAGCCGGTGAAGCCCAAGAGGCCCTGGCGCGCGCCGGGCTGACGTATCCCATCGTTGCCAAGCCCGACCTCGGCTGGTGCGGCTTCGGCGTGCGCCGCATCGAAGATCGCGCCGCACTGCAGCGCTATTTCGCTGCATTCCCGCCGGGCGAGCGCGTCGTCCTGCAACAGTGGCTGCCCGACGCGGGCGAAGCCGGCCTGTTTTACATGCGCTCACCCGATCAAGCCAAAGGCCAGCTGACCGGCCTGCTGCTGCGCCATTTCCCACGCGTGACCGGCGATGGTTTGCACACCGTGGAGCAACTGATGGCAACCGACCTTCGCGCCCGCCGGCTGGGCCGCGATGGCGCCAGCGAGCCGTGCTGCGACGTCAACCGCGTTCCCGCCCGGGGCGAGGTGGTGCGCATTGCCACCGTGGGCTCCACCCGCGTTGGCGGCCGCTATGAAAATGCCAGCCGTCTCGTCACGCCTGAGTTGGCCGCTGCGGTCGACGCGATTGCCCGCGACATGAAAAGCTTCCACGCCGGCCGCTTCGACGTCAAATACGCGCAGCTCGACGATTTGCTGGCTGGCCGCTTCACCATCATCGAAGTCAACGGCGCCGGCTCGGAAGCCGTCCACGCATGGGATGCAGCGCTGACGCTGCGGCAGGCCTACCGCATCATTTTTGCCAAACAACGCCAGTTGTTTGCCATCGGCCATGCCATGCGCCAGTGCGGCCACCGGCCCGTTGGCTGGCGTGCGCTGCTGCGCCACCAGCGGCGCCAGCAGGCGTTGATCAGCCGCTACCCGCCGTCCAATTGAGTGGGCACCGGCTAGCGCCGTGTTTCACTGATGTCGGTACTTATAAAACCGATGCATTTGGCGCTGTGGCAAGGCGCCCACCACAGGGCCAAAGGCGCGGTTTTATAAGTGCCGATCAGCGTGAAACACTGCACTAGCGATTTGCGTCATGCCCTTGGCACGGGCGACCACGCCCAACGCGTGGGCGATGTAAGCCGGATCGTTCGTCTCGAACGCCGCAGCCATGAAGTCAGCGATGGCCTGGTCGGACTTCAAATGCTCGGCTGGGTCGAAGGTGGTCAGTTTTTCGGTCATCGTCATTCTTTCCATTCATCCGCGAGGCGCAGTGCCGTTTTGATGTCGCGCGTCTGCGATCCTTTGTCGCCGCCGCACAGCAGGACGATAATCGTGTCGCCGCGCCGCTGAAACCAGCCCCCGAAACATCACATGGCCAAAAAACGCGCAGGGAGTCATACGCCGCGGCGAAAACGGCGGGCGCTTTGTGCTGGACGATCGGCCGCTGCGCCGTTGTGAACAGCCGCTGAAGGCGTCACCGCGCCATCCGGCGCGCGGGCCATCAGTTCGTCCAGCACCTCCATGCGGTGCCGGTGAGGCGTGGTGATGGCGTAGAAGCGCTCTTGCAGCTTCGTCGAATGGCCCACGGTGACAAGAATGCCAGCGCGCAATTCGTCCTGCACCACCACTTCGGGCAACACCGTCAACCAGCCACTGTCGCGTGCGATCAGCCGCAGCATCGCCATGTCGTCGACTTCGGCACGCAGCCGCGGCGTCACGCCGGCTGATGCGCACAGCGCATCGAACTGCGCGCGCAACGCATGGCGGGTGCCCGGCAGCGCCACATCAACGCCGTCAAGGTCTTCCGGAATGCGCAGGCTTTGCGCTTTCCACTGCGCCGCCGGCCCCACCAGCGAAATCGATTGGCTTCCCAAAAACCGGCAGTGCAACGGGCGTTCCGGGTCGGTCGGCACGGTTTCATTGGCCAGCACGACGTCAAGCTGGTGTTGAACCAGGCGCGTGATCAGCCCTTCAAGCAAGCCTGATTCCAGCGTCAGCACCACCGAAGGGTCGGCCAGCACCGGGCGAATCCAGTTCTCCTGGTAATTGCGGGACAGCGTCGCCACGCTGCCTACGCGCAGGCGCGTGATGCCGGCGGTTCGGCCCTCCAGCCGCCCCAGCATTTCCTGGCTGAGGCCGAAGATGTTGTCTGCATACGCAAGCACCAGCTGCCCGGTATCCGTCAGCACCAGGCGTCTGGCCTCACGGGTGAAGAGGTCATCACCGATGCGTGCTTCCAGCTGCCGGATCTGCGACGACACCGCCGACTGCGAGGTGTGCAGGTCTTCCGCCGCGCGTGTCAGGTGCCCGAGCTTGGCCACGCGCCAGAAATAGAACAAGTGATGGAAATTGAGCTGCTCGATGTTCATCGTTCTTTTTAAACGATTGTTATGTTCTTGTTAATGTAATTTACAGAACGACTACCGGCTCGCATGATGCCCGCAGTCGTGTCAAAAAGTTTTTTCCAATGGATCTCACCCACATGCTGTTGTCTGCTGGTGCCCTGGTACCGGTGGCTTTGATGCTCGCAGCCGCGCTGTTACCGCAGTTCGTTGGGCAGCCCGTCGCCCGCCTCTGGCGTGCTTTTCTTGTGTTGTCAGGCGGCGCTTTCGTCGCGACTGCGCTGGCGGTTTTGATGGGGCCGGCCCGTTTGCAGTTGCCAGCCGTGTTGCAGGTGTCGTCGCTGGGCTTGTGGATGGCCGTGCTGGTGCAGTTGCTGGGCACCGTCATCGGCGGGTTCTCCGCACGCTATCTGCAAGGCGAGCCGGGCCAACGCCGCTATGTCGCAGCCCTCGCCGGCGTGCTGGCATCAGTCCACGTGCTGTTGATGGCCAACCACTGGGTGGTCTTGATCGCCGCGTGGGCGCTGGTGGGCATCGTGCTGCAGCAACTGCTGTGCTTTTACCCGGACCGCGCCTTTGCGCAACTGGCCGCGCACAAAAAGCGCATCGCCGACCGGGTGGCCGATGTGCTGCTGCTGGTTGCGGCGGCCCTGGCCTGGCGCGATGTCGGCAGCGGGTCGCTGTCCGACCTGTGGGCGCACTTGGCGCGAGACGGCATGTCGACGTCCTTGCAGGTCAGCGCCCTGGCGCTGGTGCTGGCCGTCATCTTGCGCACCGCGCTGCTGCCGGTGCACGGTTGGCTGATCCAGGTGATGGAAGCGCCCACCCCCGTCTCCGCGCTGCTGCATGCCGGCGTCGTCAACCTCGGCGGCTTCGTGTTGATTCTCTTTGCGCCCCTGTTGGCGCACGCCCTGCCGGCGCGTGTGCTGCTGCTGGTGTTCGGGCTGGGCACCGCCGTGCTGGCAGGCATGGTGATGTTGACCCGCATCAGCATCAAGGTTCGGCTGGCGTGGTCCACCGTCGCCCAGATGGGTTTCATGCTGCTTGAGTGCGGGCTCGGCCTGTACACGCTGGCCGCCCTGCACTTGATCGGCCACTCGCTTTACAAGGCGCATGCTTTTTTGTCGGCTTCCAACGCCGTGCGGCACACCCGGTTGCTGGCGCTGCGGGGTCCGGCTGCTCCTGCAGCGCTGAGCCTCGTGCTGGCGCCGGTGCTGACCTTGTCGGTGGTGTTGCTGGTGCAAGCGGTGTTCGACCACACCGCCTGGCCGTGGTGGTGGAGTGCGGTGTTGGCCCTGGCCTGGGCACCGCTGCTGTGGTTGCCGACGGCTGAAAGCGCCGGCTGGCGAGCGCTGGGTTCACAAGCGGCTTTCGGCCTCCTGACCGTGGCCGGCTTGAGCGGCATGGCCGTGCTCGCGCATGGCTTGCCGCTTGGCGTTCAAGACGCCCCCTCCGCCCCCGCCATGGGCCTGGCGGCATTGCTGGGCATGGCCGCGCTTTATCTCTTCCTGGCCGGCCTGCAAATGCGGCCACAGGCGCTGAAAACCTGGCGGCGTTGGAGCTATGCAGGGTTTTATGTGGACGAGGCCTACACCCGCCTGGCGTTGCAACTCTGGCCCACCCATTGGGCAGGCGACACCCGGAAGAACGGCGAATTGCCGGCGCCTTTGCCGCGGGTGGCAGAAGCCCCGCAAGCCTGAACCCCGAACCGACACCCTGAACCGACGACACGACCGAGCCGCACCGAATGGAAACCTTGAACACCCCTGCGCAGTCAGACCACGCCAGCCGCGCCGCCTTTTTTCCGGATCTGCCGGCGGCCGACCCGGCAGTGCAGGCGCAAATCGACGCGGCCTGCAGCCAGGCGTGCGAAGCGATTGCGCCCGCCTGGCCGCTGGACCGCGCGATTGCCGTCAACCCGCATTGGTCACGCATCGGCATGCCCGTGCGCCAGGTGGCGGCGCGTATGGCCTTGTTGGGCAGCATCCACGTCTTTCCCAGCCGCGACCAGCAGCAAAGCGCGTGGGAGCGGGGCCGCATCCGGCCCACCGATCTGGCGCAAGCACTGGCGCAATCGCCCGAAGCCCAGTCGGCCGGCTTGACGCCGCACGACTGCCTGCAGGCGCTGGACGCCAACGCGCCGCTGCAGGCGCTGCCGCTGCTGATGGACGTGCTCGACAACGATCCCAAGCGCCACGCCCGCCTGTCCTGGCGCCAGGCCATCACCCATCAGGTCAGCCAGACCTGCGCCGCTTATTTCGACCAGCACCAGGCCGACTGGCAGCCCGAGCGCTCGCAGGGTTTGTATGCGTTCTGGCGCGAGACGCTGCAACACGACCACGGCATCGGCTTGCTGATGGGCTTGCCCCGGCTCGGCCGCGCGACCGATGCATTGCCCGCCACCGCGCCAGACGCCGAGCGCTGGGTGCTCGAGCGTCTTGGCTTGCCACCCGCGGTGTGGGCCGATTACCTCGAGGCGGTGCTGCTCACCGTCAACGGTTGGGCCTCGTGGTGTGCTTATCTGGGCTGGCAAGCCCGGCTGGAAGGCGGCACCGACCCGCATCTGCGCGAGCTGCTCGCCATCCGCCTGGCGTGGGGTGCCCTGTTGCTGGAAGGCAAGGACGACGCTGCGGCCACGCAGGCGTTCAGCGCCTTGCAGCAGGCCTGGCGGCAGGCGCCGGCTTTGTTCAAGGCCGCAGAGGACGCGCTGCGGGTCGACGAAGTCTGGCAAACGGCGCTGGAAGTCGGCTACCAGCGCAGCCTTGCGCAGCGGCTGCTGGCGGCCGATGGCGCCGCCGCGACGGCGCCAGAGGTTGAAGTGCAGGCCGCCTTCTGCATCGACGTTCGCAGCGAGCCCTTGCGGCGTGCGCTCGAAGCGGTTTCGCCCACCATGCAAACGCTGGGGTTTGCCGGCTTCTTCGGCCTGCCGGTGGCTTACACGCCCCTTGCCACCCAGGCCCGGCGGCCGCAATTGCCCGGCTTGCTGGCGCCCACCATCGAGGTGACCGATGGTCTGCAGTCACCGGGCCTTGCCGACCCCGCCGCCGATGCTGCACTGCAGGACGCCGCCGGCCAGGCCCGCCGGGCCCATTTCGCGATGTCGGACCAATGGCGTGCCGCCAGCCGTTGGCCCGGCGCCGCGTTCTCCTTCGTCGAAGCGGCGGGCTTCGGCTGTATCGGCCAACTCGCGCAGTGGCTGCGGCCCCGCCAGGCGGCCCGGGCGCGAGACGACCTGGACGGCCTGCCAGCCCGCTACCGCCCGCTGTGCCGGCCGCAGATCACCGGCCTCACGCTCGATGCAAAGGTGTCGCTCGCGGCCCGGGTGCTGCACGCCATGGGTCTGGAGCGCCAGCTGGCGCCGCTGGTGCTGCTGGTCGGCCATGGCAGCCAATCGGCCAACAACGCCCACGCCGCCGCGCTGGACTGCGGCGCCTGCTGCGGCCAAACCGGTGAAGTCAATGCGCGCAGCCTGGCGCAGCTGCTCAATGAGCCCGCGGTGCGCGCCGGCTTGCAGGCCCAAGGCACGGTCATTCCCGAAGCCACCACCTTCGTCGCCGCTCTGCACAACACCACGACCGATGAAATCGAAGGCTTCGACCTGGATTTGCTGCCACCCGCCGTACGTGAGCGCTGGAACCGTTTGCGGGCCGTGTTCGCGCAAGCCGGCGATCAAGTCCGCCGCGAGCGGGCCCCGCGCCTCAACCTCGACCCGCGCAGCTCGTATGGCGACTTGCTGCAGCAGCTGCGCCGCCGCGCCAACGACGGCGCGCAAACGCGGCCCGAGTGGGGCCTGGCCGGCAACGCCGCCTTCGTGATCGCGCCCCGCCACCGAACCCGCGGCGTCGTGCTCGATGGGCGCAGCTTCCTGCATGACTATGACGCCAGCCAGGATGCCGACGGCAGTGTGCTGGAACTGTTGATGACCGCACCCATGCTGGTCACGCACTGGATCAACTGGCAATACCACGCCTCGACCTGCGACGCCTTGCGCCTGGGCAGCGGCAACAAGGTGCTGCACAACGTCGTCGGCGGCCACATCGGCGTGTTCGAAGGCAATGGCGGCGACCTGCGCATCGGCTTGGCCCAGCAGTCGCTGCACGACGGCCATCGCTGGGTGCACGAGCCCTTGCGCCTGACCGTGGTCATCGATGCGCCGCAGCCCGCCATCGAAGCCGTCATTGGCCGGCACGCCGTCGTCAAACAACTGCTCGACAACGGCTGGCTGCACCTGTGGCGCTTCGATCAATTCCAGTTGCTGCGTTATGCGCGCGGCGCTTGGTGCGCGGTGCGGTCGCAGCCGGGCACTTGATCGGTCGAGTGGGCTGGCCTGGGGTCAGTCGTCAGCCGTCAGCCGACAGCTCGGATGGCTGGCCCTCCATCAGGCGTTCCGGTTGCCACTGCCCGCCACATAACCCATGCCTTTGCACCGCCACGTCCAAGCCGACAAATACGCCAGCCCGTTTTCCCTTGCCACCCGCTGGCGCACGCTGGCTTGGGGCCTGGTATGGGCCGGGCTGTGCCGCTGGACGCCCAAGCCGCTGAACCGCTAGCGCCTGCTGTGGCTGAAAGTGTTTGGCGCCACGCTGCACGGCCGCCCCTTCGTGCACCAGCGCGCCCGCATCACCCACCCTTGGCGCCTGACCTTACATGACCGCGCCTGCCTGGGCGACAGCGCCGTGGCTTATACGCTCGGACCCGTGGTGCTCGAAGCCGGCTGCACCGTGGCGCAAGAAGCCTACTTGTGCACCGGCACCCACGACTTCGCACACGCCGACATGCCGCTGCTGACCGAACCCATCACCGTCGGCGCCAACGCCTTCATCGGCCTGCGGGCCATCGTGCTGCCGGGCGTGCACGTCGGCGAGCAGGCGGTGGTGGGCACGGGTGCGGTGGTGACGCGCAACGTGCCGGCGCGGTGCACAGTGGCGGGGAATCCGGCTCGGCCACTTAACCCGAAGACAGTGAGCCCGTAGCAACAGCGAAACGGCTCCAATGCTGGAACTAATAATTCGAATTGAAATGCGACAGCTATCTCAGCATTCGCTTTTCGAAAAACGCTCTTATTTGCGGCGTTTTTCTTTCAAAGACCCACCAAAACGCAAAACCGCAGGTGATCAACACGGCCAACCAACCGCCGAAATGTGCCATACCCAGAACATCAGGTTTTAGTTTGTTCGAGCGGTAGAAAAAGACGCCGATCAATATGACGAGCGGAAAATGAATCAAGTACAAAGAATATGAAAAATCTGAAATCAACTGTGAGACTCGGCGAAAACGAAGCCACTTCGCGCCGCTTACATCGCCGTTGACCAATCCAATGCTCAAAATGCA
>JANXMO010000658.1 GCA_025354615.1 Burkholderiales bacterium
CGTGCACCGCTACCAGGGCGTGCCGCTGGTCGTCACCTACCACCCGGCCTACCTGTTGCGCAACCCGCAGGACAAGGCCCGCGCCTGGGACGATTTGTGCTTGGCCATCGAGGCGGTTGAAGCGGCCGGAGCCATCGAAGCCGGCGCCACCACACCGCCCGCCTCGGCTTGAACACGGCGCTTGCCCGCCTCGCGCGTTCCGCACGTTCCGCCCGCTTTTTTGCCCCCCCTGCACGGCCGCCGCCGCCTATCATCGGCGCTTGCCCCGCCGTCCCGATGAATGCCGCCGCCCCTTCGCTCGCTGCCGTGCCCTTCGACTGGGATGGCGTGCCCTGTGCGCTGCTGCATCTGGCCGCCGATGGCCGCGCGCTGGCGCTCAATGCCGCCGCGTTCGAGCTGTTTGCGCAGGCCGCGTTGCACCCGGCGGCCGCTTGCGGCAGCGGCTGGCTCTCGCTGCTGACCGCGGCGGCACGGGCCGAGCTGGCGCAGGCGCTGCAACCGGCGTCTCTACCGCCACTGCCATTGCAGACGCTGACTTTGCGCAGCACCGGCGGTGGGTGGCTGGAACTGGCGTTGCGCGCCCAACCTGACAGCAGCTTCCACGGCGTGCTGCGTGATGTCACCGCTGCCCGCGCCACGGCCGCTCGGGCGCACGAGGCGCAGCAACGCCTGGAGTTGTTCATGCAGGCCAGCGGCGAGGGCACGCTGTTCCACCGCGACGGCATCGTCACCGATGCCAATGCACCGCTGTGCGAATGGCTGGGCCGCCCGCTGCACGAAATGGTCGCGCGGCCCTGGCTCGATTTCATCGTCGCCGACGACAGGGCGCGCGTTGCCGCCTTGCTCGACACACCGGCCGATGCCCACTATGCCTGCGAGCTCGAAGCCGCCGATGGCCAGCGCGTGGCCGTCGAATGCGTGGCGCGCACACTGTGGCGCAAGGGCGAGCCGGTGCGCCTGCTGCTGCTGCGCGATATGCGCGACAGCCAGGCCCAGCAGGCGCGCATCGACCACTTGGCGCACCACGATTTGTTGACCGGCCTGCCCAACCGCAGCGCTTTCATGGCGCAGCTCGACGCGCTGCTGGCCGCCGCGCGCAGCGAGCATGGCCTGCTGGCGCTGTTGCTGATCGATCTTGACCATTTCAAGCGCGTCAATGATTCGCTCGGGCACGCCGCTGGCGACACGCTGCTGCGTACCGTGGTTCAGCGCATTCTCGACACGCTGCGCGCCACCGACCGCGTGGCGCGCTTTGGTGGCGACGAGTTCATGGTGCTGCTGCCCGGCATCACCGACCGGCGCGATGTCGAAGAAGTTGCCGCCAAGCTGCTGCAGGCGATTGCGCAGCCGGTGGCGGCCGAAGGCCGGCCGATTTCCGTCACGCCGTCGATCGGCATTGCGCTGTTCCCTGAGCACGGCGGCTCGGCGCCGGTGCTGATCAAGCACGCCGACACGGCGATGTACTTGGCAAAAGCGCGCGGCCGGGCGCAGCACCTGTTCTTCGACCAGGCGATGGCCAACGTGGCCTATGCGGCATTGGTGATGGAGGGCGAGCTGGCGCAGGCGCTGCAGCGCGGAGAATTTGAATTGCATTTTCAACCGCAGATCAGCGCCCGCAGCGGCGCGGTGACCGGCGCCGAAGCCTTGATCCGCTGGAACCACCCGCAGCGCGGCCTGTTGCGGCCGAGCGAGTTCATCGAGCTGGCCGAGCAACAGCGGCTGATGGTGCCGATCGGCGAATGGGTGCTGCGCGAGGCGGCCCGCCGGGCGGCGCGCTGGCAGGCGCAGGGGCTCTCCATCGGGCCGGTGGCGGTCAACCTGTCGGCGATGCAGTTCCAGGCGCCGGACTTCGTCGACAGCGTCGTCCGCGTGCTGCACGAGGAGGGCGCCGACGGCCGGCTGATCGAGCTCGAGCTGACCGAGCGCATGCTGCTCGACGACTTGGGTGCAGTCAACGCCACGCTCAAGCAGCTGGCGCAGCTGGGCATCCGCATTTCCGTCGACGATTTCGGCACCGGCTATTCGTCGCTCGGCCAGCTGAAGGACTTGCCGGTGGACAAGATGAAGCTCGATGCGTCTTTCGTGCGTGATTTGCCCGACGACCGCAGCTCGGCGGCGATTGCCAAGGCGCTGATTCAAATGGCCGCCAAGCTGGAGATCACCGTGATCGCCGAAGGCGTGGAAACCGAGGCGCAGCGCGTGTTTTTAGCCCAGGCCGGCTGCGCCGAGCTGCAAGGTGATTTGATCAGCCCGCCGCTGGCCGCGGCGGAATTCGAACATTGGTTGGCGGTGCGTGGCGCGCTGGCGGCCCCGCCTGGCGTGCCGCGATGACGGTGCCCTGGGTTCCAAAGTTGCCGGCAGCGGGCCATGGCTTTCCCTCCTGACTTCAACAACGCGACAGCGCGCCTGCCGCCGCCCGGCGGTGACGCACACACCTTGCTCGCCGAGCAGCTGCCCGCGTTGCAGGTGCAGCTCGACTGGCCGGCCGCCGCTGCCCGCGCCCGCCCCTGGGTGCAAGCCGTGCGCGAGCAGCCGCCGTCCTTCTGGGCGCTGGAGTCGTTGCTGCGTGAATACCCGGTTTCCAGCGCCGAAGGCCGGGCGTTGATGCGGCTGGCTGAAGCGCTGCTGCGCGTGCCCGACGAGGAAACCGCGGCGGTGCTGGCCGCCGACCAGCTGGGCGCCGCCACCTTCGGCCCGCGGGGCGACGGCAGCGGCCACCCGCTGTGGGCCGGCCTGTCGGACCGCATGATCGGCCTGGCCAAAACGCTGCTGCCGGCCGATGCAGCGGGTGCCGGCATGTTCAAGCGCCTGGGCGCGCGCACTGTCGTGGCGGCCGTGCGCCGCGCCTTGCAGTTGCTGGGCCGCCAGTTCGTGCTCGGCCGCTCGATCGAGGAAGCACTGGCCGAAGCCGGCCGCGCCCGCCGTCGCCAAGCCGGCTTGCGCTTCAGTTTCGACATGCTGGGCGAAGGCGCTCGGGCCGATGCCGACGCGCTGCGCTACCACGCCGCCTATGCGCAGGCCATCGCGGCCATTGCAACTGTGACCGCGCGCACCGCGCCAGGGGGCGAGGTGGAAGCCGCCGACGGCATTTCGGTCAAGCTCAGCGCCCTGTCGGCCCGCTACGAAGAGACACAGCGCGAGCGCGTGCTCGCCGAGCTGCTGCCGCGCGCCTGGGCGCTGGTTGACGCCGCGGCGCGCGCCAACCTGCCGCTGACGCTGGACGCGGAAGAAACCGACCGGCTCGAGTTGTCGCTCGACATGTTCGACGCGCTGGCCGCGCGCATCGCTCAGCACCACCCGGCTTGGCGCGGCTTCGGGCTGGCGGTGCAGGCCTACCAGCCGCGGGCGCGGGCGGTGATCGACGAAGCCGCGCGCATCGCCCGCGCTCACGGCCTGCGCTGCATGGTCCGGTTGGTCAAAGGCGCGTATTGGGACGGCGAAATCAAGCGCGCCCAGGAGCTGGGCCTGGCCGCATACCCGGTCCACATGCACAAGGCGCACACCGACCTGTCCTACCTCGCCTGCGCGCAGGCCCTGCTGGCGCACCGCGGCACGCTGTACGCCCAGTTCGCGACGCACAACGCGGCCACCATCGCCGCGGTGCTGCAGCTGGCCGGCGGGGCCGATGGCGACGCTGGCGGCTTCGAGCTGCAGCGCCTGCACGGCATGGGCGAGGGCATTTACCGTGAAGTCATGCAAGCCCACCCGGCACTGCCGGTGCGCGTCTATGCGCCCGTCGGCGCGCACCGTGACCTGCTCGCCTACCTGGTGCGCCGGTTGCTGGAAAACGGCGCCAACGCGTCTTTCGTCCACCAGCTGGCCGATGTGGCGCTACCAGTCGACGTGCTGCTGGCCTCGCCGTTCGAGCAGGCGCAGCAGCCGCCGCTGCCAATGGTGCCGCTGCCCGCCACGCTGTACGGCACGCGGGCCAATTCCATCGGCATTGACTTGGCGGCGCGGGCCGAGCGCCAGCCGCTACTTGAAGCGCTTGCATCTACGGCTGTTCCTACCGTGGCGGACCTGTCATCCGCCGATGTACCCGCCGCCATGGCCCGCTTGCACGCCGGCTTCGCCCACTGGAATGCCACGCCGCTCGCCGCCCGCACCGCCGTGCTGCGCCGCGCGGCGGATGCATTGCAGACGCGCCTGCCCGAGTTCTGTGCGCTGCTCGTCCGCGAAGCGCACAAGACACTGGCCGACAGCGTCGCCGAAGTGCGCGAAGCGATCGACTTCTGCCGCTATTACGCCGAGCAGGCAGAGCTGCGGCTGGCGCCGCAGCAGCTACCCGGCCCGACTGGCGAGCGCAACGAGCTGCGCCTGCGCGGGCGCGGCGTGTTCGTCTGCATCAGCCCGTGGAACTTTCCGCTCGCCATCTTTGCCGGCCAGGTGACGGCGGCGCTGGTGGCCGGCAACGCCGTGGCCGCCAAGCCGGCCGAGCAAACGCCCGCCGTCGCCCAGCGCTTCGTCGCGCTGTTGAACGAAGCGGGCGTGCCAGTGGATGCGCTGGCGCTGCTGCCCGGCCCCGGCGACACCGTTGGCGCTGCCGCCGTGGCTGATGTGCGCACCGCCGGCGTGTGCTTCACCGGCTCCACCGCCGTGGCCCGGCACATCCACCGCGCGCTGGCCGCGCAAGACGGCCCCATCGTCCCTTTGATCGCCGAAACCGGTGGCCTGAACGCGATGGTCGTCGACAGCAGCGCGCTGCCCGAGCAGGTGGTCGACGCCGTGGTCCAAAGCGCCTTCCGCAGCGCCGGCCAGCGCTGCTCGGCGCTGCGCCTGCTGTGCCTGCACGACAGCATTGCCGACGCCGTGCTCGAAATGCTGCGCGGCGCCATGGCGGAGCTGCGCACCGGTGACCCGGCCGCGCTGGCGACCGACGTCGGCCCTGTCATTGACGCCGCCGCACAAGCCGCGCTTACCGCTCACATCGAGCGCCTGCACCGCGAAGCCCAGCTCATCGCCGCCAGCCCGCCGCCCGCTGCGCCCGCCGGCCGAACCGACCTGGCCTTCATCACGCCGATCGCGTTTGAAATCACAACCATTGCCGACCTGCGCGAGGAAATTTTCGGCCCCGTGTTGCACGTCGTGCGCTGGCGCGGCCCGGCCGACGCGGTGATTGAGCAAATCAACGCCCTCGGCTACGGCCTGACGCTCGGCCTGCAAACCCGCATCGACTCGCGCGCCACCCGGCTGGCGCAAGCCGCGCGCGCCGGCAACGTTTACGTCAACCGCAACATGGTCGGCGCCGTCGTCGGCGTGCAGCCCTTTGGCGGCGAAGGCCTCTCCGGCACCGGCCCTAAAGCCGGCGGGCCGCATTACCTGTACCGCTTTTGCAGCGAGCAGATGGTGACGGTCAACACCGCGGCGGCGGGCGGGAATGCGGAGCTGCTGGCGGCGGCACGGGTGAACGGCGATTGACGAAAGCAGGCGCCCGTGCGTGTTGAAACCGCACCCTGAGGACTCATCCGTGAATGACGCTAACGTTCAGTGGCACCTTGCAGCGTCTCAACTGCTGCGCTAGCCAAGAAAGCAGATATGTTGCGCAAACGAACATATCGCCAAAACGTGTTAATAATAATTCATATTTTTAACATGTTTGGCCATGTGCGAACTGGCTTGCTCATCGCGTCAGCAACTCAAACAGCGCCTGATTGATGAAATACACCTCGCGACCGAATTTCTGGCCGTGCAGCACGCCTAGGCGTTCCAGCTCGCGCAAGTACTTGGCACAAGTCTGCCGCGTGCCCATGCCGGCGCGTTCGAGGAACTGAATCTTGCAGTAAGGCTGCCTGAAAATTTGCTCGATCAGGTCTTTGCTGTAAACGCCTGGCGCCTCACGCTGTACGCGCTCACGAACTGTTTCCATCAGTGCCAGGGTGTCAACGATCTGCTTACGCGTGCGCAGCGAGGTCTGCTCCACCGCGTCCAGCATGTACATCACCCAGTCACCCCAGGCGCCTTCTTCGGTCACCCGCCGTAGGCCTTGGTAATAGGCCGGCTTGTGTTCAATGATGTAGCGTGACAAATAGAGCGCTGGCAGGTTCAACAGCCCCTGGTCCACCAGATACAGAATGTTCAAGATGCGCCCGGCGCGTCCGTTGCCGTCGGGGAAGGGATGGATGGCCTCGAACTGGTAATGCACCAACGCCATCTTCACCAGCACGTCCAGGCCATCATCGGCGTGCATGAAGTTCTCCAGGTCCCGCAGCTTGTCGCGGATGACGGCTTCGCCCTCCGGCGGTGTGTAGATCGTTTCACCGCGGCTGTTGGCGATGCGCGTGCCGGGCGTACGGCGCACGCTGAAGTCGGTTTGCTTGATGAGCTGCGCGATTTCAATGAACAGACCTGTCGCTAGCGGCCGTTCCTTGATCTGCCGGAAACCGTGATTCAGGGCTTGCCGGTAGCGGAGAACCTCCTTGGCTTCGGCGCTCGCGGGCTGGGCTTCGTCCAACGCCGCCTTGAACAGCTCGTCATTCGTTGCCAGAACGTTTTCAATTTCCGACGAGGCACGCGCTTCCTGCAGCACCAGGCTGTCGATCAGCATGGCTTGGTTGGGCATGCGCTCGGCCATGCCCTTGAGCTCGGCCAGTGCGCGGCTGGCCGCGATCGCTTTTTTCAAAACGGCGGCGGTTTCCACCTGCACTGCGGGGGGCAGGGCTGGCAAGCTATTGAAGGGTTGGTTGCGGTCTAGCACCTTTTATCCTTTTGTTTGACGCGTAAGGAACTCCAACATTGACGGTGGAATGCCTTCATCCTTGACAAGTCCATCAGACGTTGGGCGGAATAAGGCCTGCAGGATCAGTTGTCTGTCTTCCTTGCTCGCAAGTCGATCACCTTCAAGCAGCGACAGGTAGGTGCGGGCCATCACCACGCGCTCTGCCGCGTCTGTCTCTAGATGCAGGTGACTGAGGAACATTCGAACCACAAGGCGCACGCCCCATATCGTGAAGAGACCGACTACCACCGGCATCGCTGCTTGCCATGCTTCTGGCGCGACGCCAGGCACCGTAGAACGCAGCAGATCGTGAACCAGCCAACTCAAACCAACACCCGCAATCAGAATTCCGGCGAATGAGATCCCGCCAGTAAGCTTTGACAAGCGGTCGTGTTTTTTGCGCTTGTCGTCCCAGTAGTCGGCAGGCGCGCGCAACGCAATTTCTTCGCGAAACGTCTTTCGCAAGCTTTCCATTCCTTGCTTGTGCTCGTCGACCAGCTTCTCAAAATCGGCGTATTGCTTCGCCTGAGTAGCGGCGAAATCGGCTTTCTGCTGTTCGGCCTCTGTTATGACTGATGCGGCAAGATCTTTGTAATTCCGGTGAAGTTCGTCGAGCGCCACAGTCTTATCACCGTGAAGCGCCTCTATCTTTTTGCGCAGTTGCTCAAACGACTGCTCCGCTGCCTTCTTTTGACCGCTGGCGGGTGCACTGATCAACGCGTAGCGCTCGATCAGGCCTTCGATCAGGCCGCGCCATTCCGCAAACTTCTGTGGCTGAAACGCACTGGCTTCGGGCGGTACAAAAACAGATGCGAAAAAGCTGGCTGCATCATCCCCAACGCCCCTCCGATAAATCTCGATGCGCTTAGCCACTGGTGTCGAGCTATGAGGGAGACGGAGACGGACAAACGCTTCCTCTAAATTTTCTTGAATCTGTGAAAGTTGTTCTTCGCAATTCTCTGGTCCGGAGAATCTGTGCGGCAACGTTTGAGCCGAGACGCTTCGTGCTGTGTCTAGCCGAGCGACAGCGAGTTGAAGAACCTGGTCATGATGGCCATCGACCCGGCTATTTCTAAGCCAAGACCAGAAGCTCGTTTCATGTTCGAGCCAAGCATCTAGCTCGTCCAAACTCTTCGGCGCAAGCAAACCGCCGTTGCCTGCGAGATCAAGAGACAACCAGGGTTTATTTGGATCGAGCAGCATATTTGGATTATTCGGCCTTTCTTGGCCAACTTGCGTTGGCTTCGAGGCTCCGTTTCTCAATCAACTCGCCCAACAAGGCGGGGCGGTTCACAGGACTGAGCTGAGGTAATTTCGCCGGAGTGGCCGTGAGAAAGTACAAAGCTGTCGGCCAATTGTCTGAACTCAACAAACTGGCAACCCGCTGAGTGGTCTTTGTCGAGACACATCCGTCTTGCCTACACTGCTCCCCATGAACGACACCATTGTTTTCATCGGCGGCGGCCAGATGGCCAGAGCACTCATTGGCGGCCTGATGCACAGCGGCCGACGCCCGGCCTCCGTGCTCGTGGTGGACCCGGGCGACACGGCACGGCAGGCGCTGGCCAGCCGCTTCGGGGTGCGTACACGGCCGGCGGTGGATGACGCACTGGCGCAGGCGGCCACCGTGGTGTGGGCCGTCAAGCCGCAGTTGTTTGCTGAAGCGGCTGCACCGTGTGCGCCGTGGGTCGGCGGCGCACTGCAGTTGAGCGTAATGGCCGGTGTGCGCAGTGATGCGATCGCCCGCGCCACTGGCACTGAATGCGTGGTGCGTGCAATGCCCAACACGCCGGCGCTGATCGGCCAGGGCATTGCCGGGCTGTATGCGCGGGAGGCGGTCGATGCGGCGCAGCGCCGGCAGGTCGAGCAGCTGCTGGCGCCGACGGGGCAAACGCTGTGGGTTGCCCAGGAGGCCGACCTGGACGCGGTGACGGCTCTGTCGGGCTCCGGCCCAGCCTATGTTTTCTATTTCGTTGAGGCGATGGTGCAGGCGGCGGTCGAAATGGGATTGAGTGCCGCGCAGGGCCGGGCGCTGGCACTGGCCACCTTTGCCGGCGCCACCGCGCTGGCACAATCGGGTGATGACCCACCCGAGCTGCTGCGCGAACGCGTGACCTCCAAAGGCGGCACCACCCACGAAGCGGTGAGTTCGCTCGATGCCAGCGGCGTCAAAGCCGCTTTCGTGCGCGCCATCCGGGCTGCGCAGCAGCGCGCCCAGGCGCTGGGTGACGAATATGGCGGCGGCTGAGCCGGCGGCGCGGCACGTTTTTTATTCCTGATTCCCTCCTTTTTTTTAAAGCGATCCCCTTCTCATGAGTACCCTGTCCTACGTCACCCAAGACCCTCACAGCCCTTGGCAAACTTATCTGTCGCAAGTCGACCGCGTGCTGCCTTATCTGGGCCACCTCGCGCACTGGGGCGAGACGCTGAAGCGGCCCAAGCGCACGCTGATCGTCGACGTGCCGATCGAGATGGATGACGGCACGGTGCGCCACTTCGAGGGCTACCGGGTGCAGCACAACCTGTCGCGCGGCCCCGGCAAAGGCGGCGTGCGTTTTCACCCGGACGTGACGCTGGACGAAGTGATGGCGCTGAGCGCCTGGATGACGATCAAGTGCGCCGGCGTTGGCCTGCCGTTCGGTGGCGCCAAGGGCGGCATCCGCGTCGACCCCAAGCAGCTCTCGCACAAGGAACTCGAGCGCATGACGCGGCGCTATACCAGTGAAATCGGCATCATCATCGGCCCCCAGCGCGACATTCCGGCGCCCGACGTCAACACAAACGGTCAGATCATGGCCTGGATGATGGACACCTACTCGGTCAACACCGGCAGCACGGCGACCGG
>JANXMO010000188.1 GCA_025354615.1 Burkholderiales bacterium
CCATGACGGTTCTATTGGCGACCGGTGCGCTGGCGCCCAGCGCGCGCCAAGCGGAGGCGCACGAAATCAACAAGCTCTCGAAGCGCCTGCACCGGCTAGTGGGCCAGGCCAGTGCCGACTTCAACATGATCGAAATCGGCGACCGCGTGATGGTCTGCATGTCGGGCGGCAAAGACAGCTACGCGCTGCTCGACATCCTGCTGGGCCTGCGCGCGCGGGCGCCGATCGACTTCGAGCTGGTGGCGGTCAACCTCGACCAGAAGCAGCCGGGCTTCCCGGCCGACGTGCTGCCCGAGTACCTGCGGCGCGCCGGCGTGGCGTTCCATATCGAGAACCAAGACACGTATTCGATCGTCAAGCGGGTCATTCCCGAGGGCAAAACCACGTGCGGCCTGTGCTCGCGCCTGCGCCGCGGCATTCTCTATCGGGTGGCTGGCGAACTCGGCGCAACGAAGATCGCGCTGGGCCACCACCGCGACGACATGCTGCAGACGCTGTTCATGAACATGTTCTTCGGCAGCAAGATGAAGGGCATGCCGCCCAAACTGGTCAGCGACGATGGCCGCCACATCGTCATTCGCCCGCTCGCCTACGTGGCCGAAACCGACCTCGAGCGCTGGGCCGCGCATCGCCAGTTTCCGATCATTCCGTGCACGCTGTGCGGCTCGCAGGACGGGCTGCAACGCGTGCAGATCAAGCAGATGTTGCGCGACTGGGAGCAGCGCTTCCCGGGCCGTGTCGACAAGCTGTTCAACGCGATGGGCCACGTCGTGCCGTCGCACCTGATGGACCGCCGGCTGCACGACTTCGCCGGCCTCAAGGCCACCGGCCAGCCGCAGCCGAACGGTGACCGGGCGATTGACGAAGGGGAAGACGCCACTTGTGGTCCGGACAGCGGCGGAACGCAGATGCTGGTGCGGCGATGACGATGCGGGTTCACCCCTGCAGCGCGTAAGAAGCCAAGGCCGGCGCCAACACGGGCGCATCTCCTTCTGTGTCATCCGCGCCGTCGCCCAGCAAGCCGTGGCGCTTGAGCAAGGTCCGCAAGGTGTTTCGGGTGATGCCGAGCAGGCGCGCGGTCTGCACCTGGTTGTCGCGGCAGAAGGCGAACGCACGGCGCACCAGCAGGGATTCCAGTTGCTGAAAAAGATCAGGGCCGCCGCTGTTCAGCAGGCCGTCGATCGCTTGCGTGAGCTGCAGTGCCGGGTCGGGCGGAGGTGGCGCTGGCGCCGCGGCCGGCCGCTCGCTCGGCCCGGCCTCTTCAACCTGCGACGCCTGCAGGCGCGCCAGCGGTGAAAAGCTGAAATCGGCCGCGCGCACGACGCTGTCGCCACAGACGATGAGCGCGTAATGAATCACGTTCTCGAGTTCACGGATGTTGCCCGGCCACACATAGGCCAGCAGCGCCTGCTCGGCGTCGGCCGACAAAGCCGGCTCGCTGGTTTTCAGACGGTTTGAGTACACGCCCATGAAGTGGCGCGCCAGCGGCAGGATGTCGCCTGGCCGGTCACGCAACGGCGGCAGGTTGACCGAGGCCACGCGCAGGCGGTAGTACAGGTCGGCGCGAAAGTGCTGCGCCTGCACGGCTTGGTGCAGTTCGATGTTGGTCGCGGCCACCAGCCGAACGTCGATCGGCGTGGCGCGCCGCGAGCCCAGGCGCACGACCTGGCGCTCCTGCAGCACGCGCAACAGCTTGACTTGCAGCGGCAGCGGCAAGTCGCCGATTTCGTCCAGGAACAGCGTGCCGCCATTGGCCGCCTCGAACCACCCGGCGCGCGCCTGCGCGGCGCCGGTGAAGGCGCCTGCTTCATGGCCGAACAATTCGGCATCCACCAGCGTTTCGCTGAAAGCGCCGCAGTTGACGGCCACGAACGGGCCTTTGCGGCCGCTGCGCTTGTGAATATGCCGTGCGATCAACTCCTTGCCGGTGCCGGTTTCGCCGATGACCAACACGGTCGCGTCGCTGGCCGCAATGCGCTCGACTTGCGCCAGCAAGGCCACCGAGCTGGGGTCATGGAACAGCAAGGCCTTGGCGCGGATCGACAAGGCCATCGAGACCGATTCGGGAAACGTGAGCAAAGGGTCGGCGGACATCAAGCGGGCGAAGAATCGTCGGGTTGCTTCACAAGCCACGCACCATAGGTCGAAAGTTCCGCGGGCCCAACACATGTTTTCAAGCATGCATATGCATTGGCTTGGCACAGGACTGCTTTTCAACAGGCCGGTGCCGCATAAGCAGCACAAAAGTGCGCGAACTGCTGGCATCTCAACAGCAACACCGCCGCCGCCCGCTGGAATGCGACTTGCACAGCTTTGAGCGCATATGCATCTGCAAAAGTCTTTCTTCCCGCGGGCCGTTGTGCTGGCCAAACTGCAAGTCCCGAACGCCGCAGGGCGCCCATCTGGCCTCTTTGCCGGCTTATTCACCCACCTCACGGAATCACGATGAAATTTGTTTTGCATTCCCGCGTTGCGCAAGCCCTTGCCGCAGCAGCCCTGTCCACTTTCGCCGCGGTGGCCCAGGCCCAACCCGGGCCTGGTGCGGTCGACAACCCGTATGGCCTGGGCGCGCTGTGGGCGCAAAGCGACCTGGTCGCCAAAGGCGTTCTGCTGCTGCTGGCCTTGATGAGCATGGCCAGCTGGTATGTGATCGTGACCAAGCTGGTCGAGCAGGCCCGCATCAACCGTCAAAGCCGTGACGTCAAGAAAAAATTCTGGGACGCCAACAGTGTTCAAGAGGGAACCGCTTCGCTCGGCAAGGAAAGCGCCTACCGCTACATCGCCGAAGCCGGCATTCAAGCCACCGGCAAGCACAAGGGCCTGCTGCAGCACATTGCCTTCAATGACTGGCTGACGCAAGGCATTCAACGCGCCACCGAGCGCATCCAGGCCTCGCTGCAAAACGGCCTGGCGGTGCTCGCCACCGTGGGTTCCACCGCGCCCTTCGTCGGCTTGTTCGGCACGGTCTGGGGCATCTACCATGCATTGACAGCGATCGGTGTGGCCGGCCAGGCGTCGATCGACAAAGTGGCCGGGCCGGTGGGCGAGGCCCTCATCATGACGGCCATTGGCCTGGCGGTGGCGGTGCCCGCGGTGCTGGGCTACAACTGGTTGATTCGCCGCAACAAGGCCACGCTCGATTCGGTGCGCGCGTTCGGCCAGGATTTGCACTCGGTACTGCTGGCGCAAGCCACGCCCGCCTGAGCCGAGCTGCACATGGCGATGCAAATGGGCAGCAATGCCGCTGAAGACGACGTGCTGTCGGCCATCAACACCACACCGCTCGTCGATGTGATGCTGGTGCTGCTGATCATCTTTTTGATCACGATTCCCGTCGTCAACTTTTCAGTGCCGGTCAACCTGCCGAAAGAGCGCAACGAGCTGCGCGAGACGAAGCCGCAAGACATCGTCATCAGCATCGACGCGCAAGGAACCCTTTATTGGCTCGACACGCCGGTGAGCGGCACCGCGGCGCTGGTCGACAAGCTGAAGACGGTGGCGCAGCAAACACCGCAGCCCGAGGTGCAGATCCGTGGCGACTTGGCGGCCCATTACGCGCCGGTCGGCCAAGTGGTTTACGCCTGCCAGCGCGCCGGCATTCTAAAAATCGGCTTCATCACCGAGCCGCCGGCGCGCGGCTGAACCGGGAGACACACGCATGGCCCTGAGGACACTTGCAACCGCTTCGGCGGCCGATGACGAGCCGATTCTCGACGTCAACACCACGCCGTTGATCGACGTGATGCTGGTGCTGCTGG
>JANXMO010000189.1 GCA_025354615.1 Burkholderiales bacterium
GCCCTTCCATATGTGGGTGCCTGACGTTTACCACGGCGCGCCCACGGCGGTCACGTTGCTGATCGGCGGTGCACCAAAGCTGGCCGCCTTCGCCATCACTGTGCGGCTGCTGATCGAGGGCATGCTGGGGCTCGCGGTCGACTGGCAGCAGATGCTGGTCGTGCTGTCGGTCGGCTCGATGGCGCTGGGCAATCTGGCCGCCATCGCGCAAACCAATCTCAAGCGCATGCTGGCTTATTCGACCATTGGTCAAATGGGTTTTATGCTGCTGGGGCTGTGCTCGGGCGTCGTCAATGGCAACACCTTGTCAGCCGTCAATGCCTACAGTTCGGCGCTGTTCTACGTCGTCACCTATGTGCTGACGACCTTGGGCACCTTTGGCGCCATCATGCTGCTGTCACGTGCCGGTTTTGAGGCCGACCATATTGATGACTTCAAAGGCCTGGCGCGGCGCAGCCCGTGGGTCGCAGCCGTCATGGGTCTGTTCATGCTGTCGCTGGCCGGGTTGCCGCCAACGGTGGGTTTTTACGCCAAGCTCAGCGTGCTGCAGGCACTCGTCTCCACCAATGTCGATGGTTTCGTGATGCTGGCGGTGGCCGCCGTGCTGCTGTCGCTGATCGGCGCTTTTTACTACCTGCGCGTCATCAAGGTCATGTTCTTTGACGCACCGGCCGACCAGCTGCCTGTTTCAGCGCCGGCCGACGTGTCAGCGCTGCTGTCGCTGAACGGCGCGGCAGTGCTGGTCTTCGGCCTGTTGCCGGGCGGCTTGATGGCGCTGTGTGCTCAAGCCATCGTCAAGGCGCTGGCGACGTGAGCAACGGCAGCCCCGGGCCGGTGCCGCCGCTCAATGCCGCTGCTGCAGCCTTGCCGGATGCCCACCTGCGCGAAACCACGATCAGCTCCACGCCGGTCTACAACGGCCATTTTCTGGAAGTCCGTCAGGACAGTGTGCGCCTGCCCGACGGCAGCACCGCGCAACGTGAGTTCATCGTTCACCCCGGTGCGGTAATGGTGGTGCCGCTGCTCGATGATGGCCGGCTGGTCGTCGAACGCCAGTACCGTTACCCGCTGGGCCGCGTGATGCTCGAGTTTCCCGCCGGTAAGCTCGAGTTTGGCGAGGTGCCGCTGCATTGCGCCGTCCGCGAGCTGACCGAAGAAACCGGCTACCGCGCCAGCGAATGGGCCCGCGCTGGCCTGTTGCACAACGCCATTGCCTATTCCAACGAAGGCATCGAGATCTGGTTTGCCCGCGGCCTGACGGCCGGTGAGCGCTTGCTGGATGCAGGCGAATTCCTGGACGTCGAGGTGGCCACCCTGCCAGCGCTGCTGGCCGCTGCGGCCGACGGCACGCTGACCGATGCCAAGTCGCTGATTGGCCTGCTGTGGCTGCAAAACTGGCAGGCCGGCCACTGGCCGTTGCAGTGGCAGGCGCCGCCCAGCCCGCAAGCGGGTGGGCCACCCGCTTCGCCATGAAAGTGGTGGACCTGCGCTGCCCGCATGACCACCGTTTTGAAGGTTGGTTTGCCAGTAACGCCGATCTACAAGACCAAATGAATACCGGCCGCGTGGCCTGCCCCTTGTGCGGCGACACAGCTGTCGAGCGCCTGCCCAGCGCGCCGCACATTGGCGCGGCCACCACCGCCCGCGGCCAGTCAAGCGGCAAAGACGAGGAGCGCGGCACGTCGCCTGCGGTTGAAACGCCCGTCTCTGCCGAGCAAAGCCGCCAGGCGCAATGGCTACACCACTGGCGCTCGGTGCTGGCGCGTGTCGATGATGTTGGCGACCGCTTCGCCAGCGAAGCCCGCCGCATGCACTACGGCGAAATCGAAGAACGCGCCATCCGCGGCTGCGCCACCGAGCCGGAAGTCAAGGCCTTGGCCGATGAGGGCATCGAAGTCGTCAGCCTGCCAGTGCCCACCGCGCTCAAAGAGCCGCTGCAATAACAGCCGTCATTGCGGGGTCGGCGCCGCGAGGTGCACGGCGCTCAAGGCATTTCTTCTGGCGTCGACTGGCGCGCCTGTTTCAACCGCCACCGCACCTGCAGCGCACAGGCGGCAAACAGCAGTAGGCACAATATGATTTCCACCCAAGCCAGCGTGGCGCTCCAGCCCACGTCGCTGTAAGCGCGCACTACGCCTTCGGTGAAGTACAGCCACACCATCAAGCTGACCCAGCGGTAGGTGTAGAGGCGGTTTTTCAGCAACCCCGCCATTGGCACGGCCAGCGGCAGAACTTTGAGTACCCAGGTGCGGTTGCCGGTGGGCGCCAGAACCAGCTCCCAGGCCAATCCCAACAGCAGCAGGCCTGACAAGCTGACCACTGCCAGCGCGCGGCTCCAGGCGACCGGGGCGGGCAGGGTGGTTGTAAGCGTGTTGTTCAGGGGTGATGGCATCATTCTCGATCGAAACTGCAGTACAACACGGCTCACCCAACGGCGAGAAAGCGCTTGAAACCCATCATCTGCACAAAGGCCCTGTTGAACCGACGCGGGGCCGCCACCAAAGGCAGCTCGCAGCATCATACCCACCGATGACGGCTGTTGCGGCGTCTGCCTTGGCCCGGCTGGCTGTGTTCCGCGAGGCCTTATCGCAAGCCATTCAAACCTTGAAGGCCTGGCCCTGGCTGGACACCTTCAGGACCTTGCGTCTGCGTTTCCGTGAAGACCAGCTCGGCTTGACCGCCGGCAGTCTGACGTTCACCACACTGATTTCGCTGGTGCCGCTGGCCACGGTGGTGCTGGCGGTGTTTGCCGCCTTTCCGGTGTTTTCCAGCTTCGAAGCCGCGCTGGAAAAGTATTTTCTTCAAGCGCTGGTGCCCGACGGCATTGCCCGCCCGGTGTTGGCTGCCTTGCGCCAGTTTGCCGGCAAGGCCAGCCGGCTTGGCACACTGGGTTTCGGGTTGCTGTTGTTGACGGCGCTGGCCCTGATGTTGACGATAGACCGCACGCTCAACGGCATCTGGCGTGTGCGCCGCCCCCGGCCGATTGCCCAGCGCGTGTTGGTGTACTGGGCTGCCGCCACGTTGGGGCCCTTGTTGCTGGGCGTCAGCCTGTCGCTGACATCGTATGCACTGTCGGTGTCCAGCGGCTGGGTGCGGGCGATGCCGGGCAGCGTCGAGCTGCTGCTCGAATCCTTTGAGTTCATGCTGTTCGCCGTGGCGGTCAGCGGCCTCTTCCACCACGTGCCCAACACCCACGTGCGCTGGCGGCACGCACTGGCCGGCGGTGTGTTCGTGGCCCTTGGCTTTGAAGTGGCCAAACGGCTGCTGGGCTGGTATTTGCGCCAAATGCCGACCTACGCCATGGTTTACGGTGCCTTCGCCACCGTCCCCATCCTGTTGGTGTGGATTTACCTGGCTTGGGTCATCGTGCTGTTGGGTGCGGTGATTGCGGCATATGCACCAAGTTTGCAAATGCGTGTGTCGCGGCGCGCCGATGTGCCCGGCCTGCGCTTCGAGCTGGCACTGGCGCTGTTGCGCGAGTTACGCAATGCACGGCTGGCCGGGCGCCAGGGCTGCAACAGCGAAGAACTGGCCGCTGCGCTGCACTGTGACCCGCTGCAGATCGAACCCGTGCTCGACGCTTTGGCGGCTCTCGACTGGGTCGGCCGGCTCGAGGAGGCCGGCAGTGGCCGTCATGTGCTGCTGTACCCGGCGGACGCGCCGGCTGCGCCGTTGATCGAACACCTGCTGATCAACCACGGACCGACGGTGGCCGCTTTCTGGAACCAGGCCCGGCTTGATTCATTGACCTTGCGCGAACTGCTCGAACCTTGAGGCCACGCCGCTGACCGCCCACCGCGAGCCATTTGTCCTGCGTGGCCCTGAGCCCGTCGCCCGTGGCTGCAATGCCCGTCCGGCCCGGCAGCTCAGCGGCCGCTTTCAGTGGCGATGTACCACTCGCCGTCGTGGCGCACCCAGCCCATCGTTTTGCTGATCAGGTCTTTGTAGCGGTCGGCATGGTAGCTCTGGGTAAAGGAGATTTCGGCGCGGTCCTCATCGCGCAGCGAAACAGCTACATCGCTCAACCGTACGACGATCTCGCCCGGCTGGCTCAGCATGGCGCGCCGCTGCGCCCGCCAAGCCTTGAGGCCGCCCTGCGTCGGCTGGAACGATGGCGCGTAAAAACCGAAGTAACGCTCGCCATCCTTGGATTGCCATGCCAACGCCCAGTCGTCCAGGCGCTTGCCGAGCCGCGCGGAAGCAGTGGAGGCCGCTGCCGAGGCTGGTAGCGGCGCAGCCGTCGGCGTTTGCAACGCCGGCGTCTGCGCTGCCACCGGCAGGCTGCAGATTAAGGCGGTCGACAACAGGGCAGGGGCTGAAAGGCGCATAGGGGTGTCCGGTTGCTTGTCAGTTTAAGGCGATGCACCGGGCGTTGCCTCAAGTTGTCGGCCTGTCCGTCGACAACAAGACGGCACCCGGTTGATGCCTTGACCTCTCTTGCAACCCATTCACTTGCACCGCTTTTTTCACTGCGGCCGCCCCATCACGGCACCGGCCGTACCTGTCAGCGGTTGTTTTCGTTTGGCATAGGCTTGCTGCTGTTGTTGGCACAGCTGCAGCCCAAAGCCTGGGATGTCGAATTCATGCTGGCCGCGGCACAGCGCCTGAGCCCGCGGGCGCTGGCCGGCGCACGTGCGCTGCAAACCGTGCTCAGCGCCGCGCTTGGAGCCGACGACGACGAACGGCTGCGCCTCGTCAACCAGTTCTACAACCGTCGCATCGAGTTCCGTGAGGACATCGACGTCTGGGGCCAGGCCGACTACTGGGCCAGCCCGCTGGAAATGCTGGACAAGGGCCGTGGCGATTGTGAAGACTTTGCCATCGGCAAGTACTTCGGCCTGCTGGCAACGGGCATGCCCGTTGCCAAACTGCGTCTCGTTTATGTGCGCGCCCAACTGCCCGGCGGCGGTGCGCCGCAAGCGCACATGGTGTTGGCTTATTACGCACAGCCCGGCGCCGAGCCACTGATCCTTGATAACTTGACCCCTGACGTGCGCACTGCCTCGCGCCGCCCTGATTTGGTCCCTGTTTACAGCTTCAACAGCGAAGGCCTGTGGCAAGGTGCGGGTGACCAGGGCGCCGGCGACCCGGTGGCACGGCTGTCACGCTGGCGTGACGTGCTGCAAAAAGCCCGTGCGGAAGGTTTTCAATGAAACATTGCTGCGGCCGTTGGACTTGTCTTGGTCTCGAGCCGCGCGCCAAGGAGTTTCCATGTCATTGATACGCCAGATCGGCCTGCTGCTGTTGGGCACGCTGCTGGCGGCCTTCGCCAGCGGCGTGGTCGTCACCACCGTGGCGGCACGCAACACGCTGCAAACCCAGTTGCACTTGAAAAACAACGACAACGCCGCCGTGCTGGCGTTGGCGCTGTCACAGCAAAAAGGCGATGCGGAAGTAGCCGCGCTGATCATGTCCGCGCAATTTGACACCGGCTTTTACCGGCAGATTCGCTTGCTTGGGCCAGACGGCCGCATCCTTTTCACCCGCGACGCCAAACTGGCGCCGGTGCATGCGCCAGGTTGGTTCGTCACCCTGCTGCCGATCGAGCTGGCGCCTGGGCGGGCGCAGGTCAGCGACGGTTGGCGCGCACTCGGCACGGTTCAAGTCATCAGCCACAGCGCCTATGCGCATGACGAGCTGTGGCACAGCAGCGTGCTGTCGGCCGCGGCGCTCGCGGCGGTCGGGCTGTTGGCGGCGCTGGTGGCGCGTGCCGTGGTGGGCCGATTGCGCGGCGCGCTTCAAAAAGTCGTCGAGCAGGCGCATTCCCTGGTCAATGGCCACTTCGTGACCACACCCGAACCCCATGTGCCCGAGTTGCGCCGGCTGACACGGGCAATGAACGGCATGGTGCGCCGCCTCAAACAGATGTTCGAAGCCCAGACGGCGCAGCTTGAATCGCTGCGTCAACAAGTCAACTGCGACGCACTGACCGGCCTGGCCAACCGCACCCATTTCATGGCGTTGCTGGACGCGCAGCTGCAGCGTGAAGACGGACCGTGCGAGGGCGGCCTGGTGTTGCTGCGCATGCTGGACTTGGCCAGTTTGAATCGCCAACTGGGGCATGTGGCGGTTGACCGCGCCCTCAGCGCCGTGGCCCAGACCCTGCACACCTATGCCGAGCGCGTGCCAGGTTGCGCGTTAGGCCGCCTCAACGGCTGTGACTTCGCGATCTGCTTGCCCGTGGGCGGTGTGGCGCGCGAAACCGCGCAAGCGCTGAGCGATGGCTTGCAACACGTGATGGCGTCTTTCGGCAGCGGCATCGGCCTTGTTGTGGGCGCAGTGGAAATGCAGCGTGATCGCCAAGTGGCCGCTGTCCTGAGCGCGGCCGACGTGGCGCTTGCACGTGCTGAAAGCCGCGGCGCCTATGCCGTGGAACTCGGCGATGGCGTAGCGGCGGGGCCGCCTTTGGGCGGTGAACGGACATGGCGCGAGCAAATCCACAGTGCCGTGGTGCAGCACCGCCTGCGGCTGGTGCGCTTTCCGTTGATCGACGCCCAGGGTGAGCTGATCCATCTCGAATGCCCATTGCGGCTGCAGCTGGATGCGAACGGGCCATTCGACACCGCCGCGCGTTGGTTGCCATTGGCGCTGCGCAGCCGTTTGACGGCGCTGGTCGACGAACGCGCCGTCGCCTTGGCGCTGGCCGACATCGGGTTTGACAGCCGACCGCGCTGCATCAATCTGGCCCGCGCATCGCTGGCGGAAAGCGGCTTCATCGCTCGCCTGCGCGCCTTGGTACTGGCACAGTCGCATGCTGCGCAGCGGCTATGGCTTGAGGTGCCCGAAGCCGTGGCCGGCGAACACGTCGAGTGGTTGCAGGAGCTCGGCCGTCAGCTGCGGCCGCTGGGTGTGCGCATTGGGATCGAGCATGCAGGCGAGCAACTCACCCGTCTTGAACACCTGTTCGAAGCCGGTATCGACTACGTCAAGCTCGACGCCTCGGTTCTTCATGGCGTGGCCCATGACACCGACCGTGCGGGTTACGTCAAGGCCGTGACCCGCATGCTGCACAGCCTGTCATTCCAAGTCTATGGGGAGGGCGTGGCCGATGAAGACGATGCGGTGGCCTTGCATACGCTGGGTCTTGACGGGCTGACCGGCCCGTGGGCCAGTGCGCGGCGACCGGACTTGGTGGACTGAAAACAGGCATATCGATTGCCGCAGCAAGGCTCCACTTGCTGCTCAAAGGAAATGCCATGTCCATCATCGACAAAGTTGTTGCCGCCGTCACGCCACCTGAAAGCGATGAGGCCCGTCTGCAAGCCCGTGCCACCGCCCGCTCTGCTGCGCGGCCAGGCAGCTGGCTTGAATTGGCACTCGACCATCATCTGGAAATTGAGGCGGCATTTGCTGCAGTCAAGGGTGCTACCGCCGCTCCTGACCGCATCGCTGCGCAGAAAAAGTTGGCCTTGGTGTTGACCGGCCATTCGATTGCTGAAGAATCCGTTTTGTATCCGGCATTGGCGTTGTCCGGAGAAAAAGTCCATGCCGAGAAAGCGTATCTCGAGCAAAGCGCCGCCAAGATTCAGATGGCCGCACTTGACCAGCTCGACCCCACGAGCCAGGACTATCTCGACAAGCTGGCGCACATCGAGGGCGCCGTTGCGCACCATGTGTACGAAGAAGAGAACACGTGGTTTCTCGAGCTGCTTGAAAAAGCCAGTGCTTCCACACAGTCGAAGTTGGCATTGCGCTATCGCGAGGAGTTCAACCGCTACTGTGGCCAAAGCGGCGCCAGCAGTGCCATCAGCGCTGGCGCCAGCAGTTTGCCGATGGCATCTGTTGTCAGCAGCATTTGATGGGTCGCTCCCTGAGTGTTGCCATGCAGGCGGGTAGAGACGACCGCTTTGCCGTGAAGCCGTGGCATGCCATTCTTGCCGGCTACCGCGTCGCTGGCTGGGCCGTTGCATTGGTGGCCGGCTGGGGCATAGCGGGTTGTGCTGCGCCCCAGGCTGCGCTTTCCCCGCCTGTCACACTGGAAAAAGTGGCGTCTTTTGACCACCAGGTGACAGGGGTGGCGGTGTCTCGTACCGGACGTATTTTTGTCAACTTTCCGCGCTGGACTGAAGACAATGAGGTTTCGGTCGCTGAGCTTGTCAATGGGCAAGCTGTTCCTTACCCCGACAAAGGTTGGAATGCCTGGCGCAACGCCAATAAAGACGCTGTTTCAGCGCACGATCATTGGGTCTGCGTTCAAAGCGTGGTGATCGATTCGCAGGACAATCTTTGGGTTCTCGACCCTGCAGCGCCCGCCATGGGATCTGTCGTGCCGCATGGTCCGAAACTCGTGCAAATCAGCCTGCTCACCAACCGGCCGGTGCGCACGATCGCTTTTGAAGAAGACGTGGCACCGCAGGGGTCGTATTTGAACGACGTGCGCTTTTCAGCTGATGGCCGCACGGCTTACCTGACCGACTCGGGCGCGAAAGGGGCGCTCGTGGTTGTCGACCTCGCCAGCGGCACCGCCCGCCGTGTATTGGACGGCCACCCGTCCACCCAACCCGACAAGAGCGTGACCGTCACCTACAACGGTCAGCCGCTGCGCCGCCCGGACGGCCGCGGTGTGGAATTTGCTGCAGACGGTTTGGCACTGTCCGTCGATGAATCAACACTTTACTGGCAGGCCATCAAAGGCAAAACGCTTCACAGCATTTCGACGGCGGCTTTAAAAGGCCCTGTCGAAGCCATTGCCGCCCATGTTCAGGCTGTAGGTGAAAACGGCCCGGCCGACGGCTTGATCATCCGCCGTCAGGATGGAAGGATGTACATCACCTCGCCGCAGGACGACTCGATCAAAGTGCGGTCGTTGCAACAGGCTGGCAATGCCACAAAGCCAACCACCTGGCTCAAGGATGCACGACTGCGTTGGCCCGACACGTTTGCCGAAGGTCCGGACGGTCGGTTGTACGTAACCACGTCCCGGATTCAAGATTCCGCCTTTTACATCCCGGGCGCTCCTGCAGCATTGCCCAGTGCCTTGTGGCGACTTGCTCCTTGATTGTGAGATCTGCATGAGGACGACTGCACTACTCCCAGAACCGTCGCGCTCGGCTGCCGCCCCTGCCGAGCCACTCCTGCCATCGGGTCCTCTCAACCCCGGGGATCAGGCACCACGGGGTACACCAGGCACAGGTGACGCGATTTGCCCCATCTGTAGCGGCAGCGGAGCGGTGGCAGGTCAGCGCTGTGACCAATGCGCCGGTACTGGAAAGGTAACCGTCGGGATTGGTGGCGGGTAGACAGAACATCACATCACCGTACGCAGCGGGGGCAGCTTTCTCGGCTTTCCTGACTTGACCGGCGCCCCGTCGTTCTGTGCCCCACAACAGCTTTATGCAGGCGCGTGGATGTTTTCCGCTTCCGCCCGTTTTGAATCCATCGCGTTGTCATCACCTCGTCCGTGAACGCGTCCTGACTCGCCTGCTTTGTAAAGGGTCCCTTGTTGCGTGTGCGGCGCTTCATTGCGCTGCTGCCGACCGATCTGTTTTTTGGCCATCACATCGGCCAAGGCTGGCATGACCCGAGCCATTGTGGTGTTGAGAACCGACATCGCCCCCACTCGAACGTCACGTGCCGCACTGGTGGCCGCATCGAGGATGGCGCTGGCCACTTTCTCGGGCTCGATCATTGGCGTGGGCAGCTTGGGTTCCTGGTTGAGGTAGTTGGCCGCATGCGCCGGAAACGGTGTGTCAACCGCCGTCGGCTGGATCAGCGTAATCGAAACAGGCGCTCCGTCCGCCTCCTGTTCCAGTCGCAACGCATCGGTGAAGCCTTTGACCGCATGCTTGCTGGCACAGTACATTCCTTGCAGTGGAATAACGGCATCGGAAGCTTCGCTGCCCACATTGATCAATGCGCCGCCACTGGCACGCAAATGTGGCAACGCGGCCAATGAGCCGTTGACGACGCCCCAAAAATTGATGTCAAACAGACGTCTGCTGTCGCGGTCGGGCACTTGGTCGAGTCGGCCGTAGACCGAGAGGCCGGCATTGTTGACCCATGTGTCGATGCGGCCAAATTGATTCAGCGTACGCTGCGCGGCTTCCTCTAGCTGATCGCGTTGGCTGACGTCTGCCGGCATGGCGACTGCCTTGCCGCCACGTGATCGGATGTTTTTCGCGATCGTCTCGAGCGTCGTCGTACTGCGGGCAATCAACACCACGCGGGCACCCTGTTCTGCAGCGGCGACTGCGGTTGCCAAACCAATCCCGCTGGAAGCGCCCGTCACGACGACGACTTGTTGGTCCAGGGGTTTGAAAGAGGGTTTCATGGCGGGCCTTATGAAAGTGGTCAGGTGGAAACAGGGGCAACACAAGTGCCCGCGATCCTCGCCCCCACTTCAAGGAATTGCATTTGCCAACGCTTCATCACCAATCAACAGGAGAAGAACATGCTTCAAGTCAGTGAAGTGATGACACGCGGCGTGCGCTCTCTGGCGCCATCGGACACGATTCAATTGACGGCGCAGGCAATGGAAGAGCTCACTGTCGGAACACTGCCGGTGTGTGAAGGTGATGAGATGTTAGGCATCGTGACCGACCGCGACATCACCGTTCGTGCTGTAGCGCAAGGTTTGGCTGGCGACAGCACACCAGTCAGCGACGTGATGAGTCAGCCGGTGGAAACCTGTCATGAAGACGATGAACTCGACGAAGTAACCCAGCAAATGGAGCAACATCAAATCATGCGCATGGTTGTGCTCGATGATGATGGGCAACTGGTCGGTATATTGACCCTCGGCGACATTGCGGCCAAAGCCAATACGGATGATGCGGATAACACCTTGGCTGAAATCTCTACGCCGTCCGAGCCGGACCGTTGAATTTTTCCGCAGGCAGTAGTCTCCGCCAGCGGCGATAGAAAAGCGCCACTGGCGGACTGCTTTTATTGGGCCACGCCGCTGGCTCACGTGCTTTATTTTCAGCAGCGAAAATTGATGTGGCGACCATGGAATGGGGTTTGGAGAAGATTCGCCACTGTGCCCGATCCGCGAGCCACCTGTGCAGCATTGCCTCAGGTTTGAGGGCGGCTCAGCGCCTGACTCAGGCGGCCCTCAAGTGCGCTGCCACTGAGCGTTTGCGCACCCATCACATCGCGGAGGTGCTCGGTGGCCGTCGTGTTGCGGTGGCTCGAGAGGGCAGCAATGCAGTCGGTTGCGATGATCATCTCCAAGTCGTGCATTTTGGCCTCCACTGCCGTCTAGAGAATGCACTGGTCACTCGAAACGCCGGTCAGTATCAGCGTCTGTGCCTGTAGATGCCACAGTAACAAGGCGAGGCGGTTGAATGAAATGCCGAATGCTTGGGCTTCAATAAAAAGTAGTCGCAAGCGTCTGACACCAACATGTTGGCAATTCGTTGGGCCGCACCACCTCTCCTCTCGGCTGATTGAACGATGGCCTTGAAGTCGGAGCGCCACCGCCCCTGGTTGTCATTGGCATACACCGTCCGAATGCCGAGCGTGCGGCATTGCTTTTTCAACTCCGAAATGCGAGGTGCAATGATTTCGGCCTCGCTTAAAAGACGCTCCTCATCCGGAAAATTCCAGTCGCTCACCATGTCAATGATGAGCAGAACATAGCCCTGTGGTGCCTGGTCTTCTGCGAGGGGTGTCTTCTCAGCTGGGTCATTCATCGGTCGGGTGTGCCGGTCAGTCGTAGCCTTCACTCACATTTCTGAGTGCATCGGTACTTTGATTGCGACTGTGCTCGCCGCGATCCGATGATTTGGAAGGCGCGCCGTTGGCCGAATCCGCCGTGGCTTCCTGGGCATCATCACCCATGCTCGGGTTGTCGGGTTGTCGGGCTGCAAGGGCTCGGCGCGGGCAGGTCTTTCTTTCAATCGTGCGGGCTGGGGATCAGACATGGGAAACTCCTGGTGAAACGCCTTGAAGCCCTTGCACCAGCAATCACCATGCCCTCAAACGGATTCAGGGCAACGCTGAACCAGCCCCTCGCGGCCGGCGCATCCTTGCGGTAGGTGGTCTGCGGCGTTGCAAA
>JANXMO010000258.1 GCA_025354615.1 Burkholderiales bacterium
TCAAGCTGACGCCGAACAAGGCCGACTGCCTGTCGGTGCTGGGCGTGGCGCGCGAAGTGGCGGCGCTGACGGGCGCCGCGCTGTGCCAGTCACCCACGGCGCCGGTCGTGGCCCGGCACACGAACACACTGCCGGTGACGATTGAAGCGCTCGACCTGTGCGGTCGTTTCAGCGGCCGCATCGTGCACGGCGTCAATGCTCGCGCAGCCACGCCGGCGTGGCTGGCCGAGCGCCTGCTGCGCTGTGGCCAGCGCCCGGTCACGGCGCTGGTCGACATCTCGAACTACGTCATGATCGAATCGGGCCAGCCCAGCCACCTGTTCGATTTCGACCGCATCAACGGCGGCTTGCATGTGCGCTGGGCTCGCGCCGGTGAAACGCTGAAGCTGCTCAATGGCAGCACGGTGGCGCTCGATGCGCAGGTCGGCGTGATCGTGGACGATGCAGCCGTCGAATCACTGGCCGGCGTGATGGGCGGCGACGCCACCGCGGTGTCGGACGCCACCCGCAACATCTACATCGAAACCGCCTTCTGGCAGCCTGACGCGATTGCCGGGCGCGCGCGGCGGCTGCAGTGCACGAGCGAAGCCGCGCACCGGTTCGAACGCGGCGTCGACCCGGCGCAAACCGTGGCCCAGCTGGAACGCATTACCCAACTCGTGCTGGAGATTTGCGGCGGCGAGCCCGGCCCGGTCGACGATCAGGTGATTGCCGTTCCCACCCCCGCGCCGCTGAGCCTGCGCGTGGCGCGGGCCGAAAAAATCATCGGCATGCCTGTCACGCAGCTGCAATGTGCTGACGTGTTCGACCGGCTCGGCCTGGCTTTCACGCAAACGCCGGGCGTTTTGACCGTGTCGCCGCCCAGTTGGCGGTTTGATTTGCGCATTGAAGAAGACCTGATCGAGGAAGTCATCCGCGTCATTGGCTTCGACAGCTTGCCCGCCACACGGCCGCTGGCACCGCTCGCGCCGATGGTGCGCAGCGAAGCACGCCGCGGGGTGCATGCGCTGCGCCAGTGCGTGTCGGCGCTCGACTATGTCGAAACCATCAATTTCAGTTTCGTTGAAGAGCGTTGGGAGCGCGAACTGGCGGGCAACGCCGACCCGGTGCGGGTGCTCAACCCGATCGCCAGCCCCTTGGCCGTGATGCGGTCCAGCCTGCTGGGCAGCCTGGTCGCCGTGCTGCGCCATAACCTGGCCCGACAAGCCAGCCGCGTGCGTATTTTTGAAGTTGGCCGGGTATTCCTGCGTGACGCCGCCGCCGCGGCTGGTGAGCGCGACGTGGCCGGCCTGCGCCAGCCCCAGCGTGTGGCCGGCCTGGCATTCGGCCCGGTTGATCCGCCGCAATGGGCCAGCGCGGCGCGCCCGGTTGATTTTTTCGACGTCAAGGGCGATGTGGAGGCCTTGTTCGCGCCACTTGTGCCGGTGTTCGTCGCCACCGAGCACCCGGCATTGCACCCCGGGCGCTGCGCCCGTGTGGAGGTGGCGGGTGTTGCCGTGGGCATCGTCGGCGAACTGCACCCGCGCTGGCGCCAGGCATATGAGCTGCCACAGCCCGCGGTGTTGTTTGAACTCGATTTGACCGCGCTGTTGGCCCGGCCGTTGCCGCAGCCAGCGCCACTTGCACGCCAGCAATCGGTGTGGCGTGACATCGCCGTCATCGTCGGCCCCGCCGTCACGCATGACGCCTTGATCGATGCGGCCCGGCGCGCCGGCCAACCGCTGCTGCGCCACGTCGCGCTGTTTGACGTCTACCAGCCGGCCGCGCCAAGCGGTGACATGGCGGCCGGCGAGCGCAGCCTGGCCCTGCGGCTGGAGCTGCTCGATGAAAGCGCAACCCTGACCGATCAGCGCAGCGAGGCCTGCGTTGTCCAGGTGGTTGCCGCCTTGGGTGCCGAGTTCGGAGCGCGCTTGCGCAGATGACGGCCATGAACGAGCACGACGCCAAAGACGACGCGGTGCACGGGCTGTTGCCTAGCCTTGATGCGCCCAGCCTGACCAAGGCCGAGCTGTCCGAACTGCTGTTCGAGCGCCTCGGGCTCAACAAGCGCGAATCAAAAGACATGGTCGAGGCTTTTTTCGACATCGTCCATGCCTCTCTGCAAGCCGGCCGCGACGTCAAGATTTCCGGCTTCGGCAACTTCAACATTCGCCGCAAAGCGCCTCGCCCGGGCCGCAACCCGCGGACCGGCGAGGTGATCGTCATCCAGGCCCGCAACGTCGTCACCTTTCATGCCAGCCACAAACTCAAAGCTGCCGTGCAGGGCGACACACCCGGCGTGGAAGAGTTCGAGTAGAGTGGGTCGGCTTTGGGTCATGCATTGAGCCACCATGGAGAAACCGCTTCCCGAACTGCCCGCTAAACGTTACTTCACGATTGGTGAGGTCAGTGAGTTATGCGGCGTGAAACCTTATGTTTTGCGCTACTGGGAGCAGGAATTCACCCAGCTCAAACCCATGAAGCGGCGTGGCAACCGGCGCTATTACCAGCACCACGAAGTGCTGTTGATCCGGCGCATCCGCGGCCTGCTGTATGACGAAGGCTTCACCATCAGCGGCGCCCGCAACCGTCTCAACGAAGGTGCTGGCGAACCGGCCGTGACGGCGCGTGCTGCTGGCATGGTCGCAACGTCACCCGCATCGGCGTCCGGAGTGATGGCAACAGACACGCAGGCTGTCGAAGCGGTTGCCGTCAAACCGTTGGAATCGCTTCATGACATGCGCCACGAACTGATCAACTTGCGGGAATTGCTTGACTCCTGACAGCGCAGGGCTCGGCCGTATAATTAGTCGCTTCGGGGCGTAGCGCAGCCTGGTAGCGCACTTGCATGGGGTGCAAGGGGTCGCGAGTTCGAATCCCGCCGTCCCGACCAAAGAAAAGTGTTCTTGAATCAACAGCTTAGCGGCATTCGCCTCTAGGCTGTTTTTTCTTTTGGGGGGCAAAATTTTTGATTTGCTTTTTGGAGTAACCGCCGTTCGCTGACCGTTTATGGATTTGCTGGGCAGGAGTGGCTGCGCCGAGCTTTTGTGATGGCGATCGCCGTGCACTTGCCAGAAACCCCGCCTCCCGTCAGCGCGACAAAGCGTGGCCAGTTTCAGCCTCATGTGCGCGTGTGACTTCCCGCCAGGATGTCGATGACTTGCCCGATGTCCGCTGGCTTGACCAAATGGTGATGGAAGCCAGACGACTTGGAGAGGACGCGATCCTGCGCCTGTCCATAACCGGTGAGCGCGATGTAGGTGGCTTCGCGAGCAGCCTCCGTCTCCCGCAAGCGTCGCGTCAGCTCATATCCCGTCATGTCGGGCAAACCGATGTCGAGGATGCAGGCGTCCCATCGCCCGGCGCCGGCCTTTGCCAATGCGCTCGTGCCGTCGTGAGCCGTGTCCACCTCGTGCCCCATCATGTGCAGTAGTTCTGCGAGCGTCGACGCCGCATCGCTGTTGTCGTCCACGACCAGGACGCGAACAGGGGCGGCTGTTCCAGCCAGCGCTTTTTGCGGTTCTTGCAGTTGCGCTTGGGCTGACAGGGGCAGCGAAACCCTGAACGTGCTTCCCTGCTGCAGCCCGGCACTGATGGCCAGCACGTCTCCGCCATGGAGTTGAACCAGGCTGCGCACCAGTGCGAGGCCGATACCGAGACCGCCCTGGCTGCGGTCGGGGGTGCGCTCCCCTTGCGTAAACAGGTCAAACACCTCGGCGAGGGCCTCCGGGGCAATGCCAAGGCCGTTGTCCTTGACGTCCAGTACCGTCCGGTTGTTGTCGATGTCGATGCCGAGGTCGATCTCGATGATGCCGCCTTGCTTCGTGTATTTCGCGGCGTTGTTGAGCAGGTTCGACACCACCTGTACCAAGCGGTGAAAGTCACCAGTGACAACGAAGGGCCCGGCACCGATACGCATGCGCAGTTCGTGTTGTCGCGACTGCACCAGCGGCTTGGCTTGCTCGACAGCGGTCGACACGACTAAACGCAGGTCCACGGGTTCACGCGCGATCTCCACGAGCCCCCGGGTTACGCGTGAGACGTCCAAGAGATCGTCTACAAGCCTGGTCAGGTGGCCGACCTGCCGAGAAATCACCTCGCTGGCCGTCCGCACCCGCTGAGGATCGCCCGGAGAAAGATTCAACAGATGCGCCGAAGCGTTGATTGGAGCAAGAGGATTGCGCAACTCGTGCGCCAGCATGGCGAGGAACTCGTCTTTCCTGCGGTCCGCAAGCTGCAGTTCCTCCTCCAGGCGCTTGCGGTCCGTGATTTCGACACTGGTGCCGACGAGCCCTACGACGTCCCCGGCGGTATCGCGAAGCGGCGCTTTGGTGGACCACCAGATCGACGGCGTTCCGTCGGCACGCGTCACGGCCTCCTCGGCCTGCTTTGAAGCGGCCGTGTCCATCACCTCGCGGTCAAGTGCCATGACGGCAACTGCCTGCGACGAGTTGGGATAGAGCTCCGCGTCCGTCCGACCGATGATCTCTTCATGGCGTACGCCGAGTGCCTCTGCAACACCATGGTTTGCGACGAGGTACCGGCCTTGCCTGTCTTTCGCGAAGACGACGCCCGGAACGGCCTGGATGAAGGACTTGAGCAACGCTGCAGCGCGGTCGCGCTCAGCCTCGACCCGCCGCCGTTCCTCGATGTCGAGCAAAACACCTGGAAAACGGGCCGGTTCGCCCCGCTGATTGACCTCGACACGTCCGTTTGCCTCCACCCAGAAGTAAGACCCTCTGCGAAGGACACGGTATTGGCACTGATACCGACCGCGCTCTTCCAATGAGCGCGCGACCGCCTCTTTGACACGCGATCGGTCGTCGGGGTGGATGGCATCGAATGCGTACTCGATCGGGGCGCCGATTTTGAGTTGCCCCGCGTCCAGCCCGAAGCTGGCGGCGAAGCGTTCGTCGGCGATGAAACAGTCTTCGGTGATGTTCCAGACCCACGTGCCGACGATCGCGCCAGCATCGAGCGCCAGCTGAATGCGTTCCAGCGAGACCTGCGCTTCCTCTTCAAGCTTCTTTCGCTCCGTGACGTCCTGAAAAACCACCGCAAGGCCTTCACCTGCAGGGAATGCACGCACCTCAAACCAGCAGGCACGGCCGTCCACAAACCGGTAGCGGTGCTGCAGCGTCTGGGAGCGGCCTTCTTCCAGCGCCTGCCTGTACATGCAACCGAGGGAACTGTCATACGTGTTCGGGAACCGTTCCCAGTGGTTGCGGCCGATCAACTCTTCGCGAGGAAGATTCACCAAACGCATCGTCACTGCGTTGACTTCCAGGATGTTGAAGTCCTTGTCGAACAGAGTGAACCCTTCTTCCATGTTTTCGAGCACGCCGCGGTGCCGGGCTTCGCTTTCGGCCAGCCGTCGCTCGGTCAGGACATGGGCTGTGATCTCGTTGCAGGCACATAAAAAGCCGCCAACGTCGCCTGAGTCAGCTCGCACCGGAGAGTAGAAAAACGAGAAGTGGGTTTCCTCCCGGAACCCGCGCCGCTCCATCCAGAGCTCGATGTCGCCCATCTGCGTCGGCTGGCCTCGGTACGCCGCTTCCACGATGGGCGTGAGGTTGTCACGAATTTCATGCCAGACGTCAAGAAAGTCTTGGCCCAGCGCTTGCGGATGCTTGCCCGCCAGGATTTCGGCATAGGCGTCGTTGTAAAGCAGGGTTCTGCGTTCACCCCACACGACAAACATCGGTTGGTTCGATGCCAAGACAATCGGCACCAGCGTTTTGAGGGCGGCATCCCAGTGGTCGGGCGCGCCCAATGGCGTTGCCTCCCAATCGAAACTGCGCGATTGATCCGCCATCGGCGTTCCGGCCTCAAACAAAAATGGGGTTCGCCGCATGGTCGCTAATCAAGTCGTTGAAGCCCGGATGATGCCTGCTCGGGCAGGCTACTGCCGCCACCCCGACACAATCAGCGGGTCAGGGCCGGCTGACATGCGGCCGCCGCCCTGCAGGCACTTTCCGATGTCGTGGCCGAATCGGACAATGCGCGCCGGGCAATACCCGAACACCTGAATACCCGCTGGAATCTGCTGCACGATGAAAATTCCCGCGTTGCAGTGAATTGAGAAAATGCAAAACGAAGAAGCCTTTGTCGTCATAAATTTAGAGGGTGCTGATGACGTTGAACTTGCGCCGTCAACCCCGGCCGTCGCCGCCGCCGGGCGC
>JANXMO010000663.1 GCA_025354615.1 Burkholderiales bacterium
GGCCGTTTTACTCAAACCTTATCAATCGGTGAGTTGGAAAGAACTGAGTCCGTCAACGTTATTTTTAGTCGCCATCTAAAAATAACCAAGTGGCTGTCGTCCTACACCTCCTTGTCCCAGCATCTTAGCAATTGCTTTTGAAAGTTCTTTAGACTTTATGTTCGATATAACTTGAAGGACCAGGACATGAATTCATTCGTCAATACGGCGATTGTTAAAACACTGAAAAATGATTCTGAAAATGCGGGTTCTTCTCATCAACGCCTGGAACTCGATGTAAGCGCTCTTGATGCGGCCAAACGAAGTCTAGATGAAGGCGCCGTAACACCCAGTTATGGCCCTTGGCGAGAAGACATCATCAAGCTGCTGAATGATGCATTGGCAACTGAACTGGTTTGTGTGCTTCGTTATAAAAGGCACCATTTCACCGCAGTCGGCCAGGCGTCACCCAAGATTGCTGAAGAATTTTTGATTCATGCCAACGAAGAGGCGGCGCATGCCGACCGGTTGGCAGAACGTATTGTTCAACTCGGCGGTGAACCGGATTTTTCACCCGATTCACTGAGCCGTCGTAGCCATGCGGACTACGATGCATCCGCTGACTTGAATGACATGGTGCGCGCCAACTTGATCGCTGAAAGAGTCGCGATTGAAGGTTACAGTCAGATGATTGCACTCATTGGCGATAAAGACAGCACCACTCGCCGCTTGCTTGAAGATATTTTGAGTGATGAACAAGAGCATGCAGACGAGTTGGCGGACTGGCTGGTTTAAGTCTTCCATCGCTCGCTTGTCCAGGCAGTTACTTTTCAGTTCCACCCTGCGGTTTCCGCAGCTTTTTTTATTCAACCCCCCGGAGTTTTTTATATGTTGATTCGCAACACTTTAGCCGCCATTGCCACCACCGCTGCTTTGTTGACAATGACGGGCTGCGCTGTCACACGTAACCAATCAACGGTTGGTGAGTACATTGATGACACCGCCATCACCACATCTGTCAAAGCGCGTTTTGTTGAAAACAAGAGTGTGGATGCGTCTTCGATCAGTGTTGAAACGTTGAACGGCACCGTGTTGTTGTCCGGATTCGCGAAAAATGTGACGGAAAAAGCCACGGCCGAAAGCATTGCCAGAGGCGTCAAAGGTGTGAAGTCGGTTAAAAACGAAATTACCGTGCGTGGTTGATTGAGATATAGCGTTCCACTACAAGTGAACGTGATGATCATTCAAAGTAGCAAAATGATTGCTCGAAGCTAAAAGTATTTTGGTTTCGTAGCCAATAAAAAGGGCCTCTGGGAAAAGAGGCCCTTTTTACTTCTTACTGGCGGAGAGGGCGGGATTCGAACCCGCGGAGCCTTGCGGCTCGCCTGATTTCGAGTCAGGTACATTCGACCACTCTGCCACCTCTCCCGAGTTGGACAATAGCTGCCAATCTTCATTTTTCATTGTATCGCAGCCCTGTCAATCGCTTGGCTTGTCAGCACTTCCAATCCGTTCATGTAAGGCCTCAGTGCATGAGGCAGTGTCACGGAGCCATCAGCGTTCTGGCCGTTTTCGAGAATGGCAACCAAGGTACGGCCGACTGCCAGTCCCGAACCATTGAGGGTGTGAACCCATTCGTTCTTGCCCTGAGCGTTTTTAAATCGTGTTTGCATGCGCCGTGCTTGAAACGCGTCGCAGTTGGAACAACTGCTGATCTCGCGATAGACCTTTTGTGCGGGAATCCACACTTCCAGGTCATACGTCTTGTTGGCAGCAAATCCCATGTCGCCTGAACACAGCGCCATTACGCGATAGGGCAGTTCGAGCTGTTGCAACACGGCTTCGGCATGGCCCACCATTTGTTCAAGCGCTTCAGCGCTGGCATCAGGATGAACAATTTGCACCATCTCGACTTTGTCAAACTGGTGCTGGCGAATCAATCCCCGGGCGTCGCGCCCGGCGCTTCCCGCTTCTGAACGAAAGCAAGGCGTGTGAGCGGTCAGGCGAATCGGTAATTCCTCCAGTGCCAGCACGCGTTCACGCACGCTGTTGGTCAGCGATATTTCACTGGTCGAAATCAGGTATTGCTCGGGCTGCGCCGCGTCGCCACCGCGGGACACCCAAAACATGTCGTCCTTGAACTTCGGTAGCTGCCCGGTGCCTTCAAGGATGTCGCGGTTGACGATGTGAGGCGTGTAGCACTCCACGTAACCATGCTGCTGTGTTTGCACATCCAACATGAATTGCGCCAACGCGCGGTGCAGCCGTGCAATTGGCCCGCGTAGAAAGCTGAAACGTGCGCCTGACAAGCGCGTGGCGGTGTCAAAGTCAAGGCCCAGCGGCGTACCGATGTCCACATGGTCTTTGACAAAAAAACCGAACTCCCGTGGCACACCCCACCGCCGTATTTCAACGTTGCCGTGCTCATCACTGCCTGCAGGCACACTGCTGTGCGGCAAGTTCGGCAGCGACATCAGCAGCGTCGATAACTCCGACTGCAACGCATCCAACCGCTGAGCAGAAGCTGCCAACTCCACAGCCATCGCCCCAACGTCGGCCATCAGCGCCGTACTGTCTTGGCCTTGTGCCTTCAATTGCCCAATCTGCTTGGAGTGGGAATTGCGTTTGGCCTGCAATTCCTCGGTGCGCGTCTGCAAGGTTTTGCGTTCGGTTTCCAATGCCTGGAAACGGGCCACATCGAGAAACGGCTGCGGTGCGCGGCGGCGTTCAAGCCCCTGCAGCACCAGCGGCAAATCGCGGCGCAATAAATTGATATCCAGCATGGTGGCTCGGCCGCGCGCGGCAGCCTTTAAGAACGGTACAGCCAAGAATTGTAGGCAAATGCATTCTTGTGCTTGGGCAAAAGCTGACGACTTTCTTTTCAAGCCAAACCGGCAAGCCCCTTTAAAAACCGAAATGCGAGACAATCTCATTCGTAACTGGCGCGGCTGTGCCAGGCCAAGCCGTACCTGCGGATTGATTTTCAATTGGCTGCTTTCTTGCCCACACCATGCTTTTGAACGACCTGCCCAATGGCGCCTCTGCTTGGGTGACCCGTGTGCAGGCCGTCCCTTCGGTGGATGCTGCCATGGTGCGCCGTCTCGGCGAATTGGGCTTTATTGCAGGCGAACCGGTTCGATTGATGCGGCGCGGGCCCGGCGGCCGTGAACCGCTGGCGGTGCTGATCGGCGAAACGCTGTTTGCCTTGCGCAGTCTCGAAGCCCAGTGCATTGAAGTCAGCGTGACGCCCAGAAGCCAAGGTGCCTGACGTGGGAAACAATCCGTCATCAGGCAAGGTGTTGATGCCACCGCCCGGTGCGCGCCTTGATGAAGCTGTCACTTGGCGTGTTGCACTGGTTGGCAACCCCAACTGCGGCAAGACTGCGCTGTTCAACCTGTTGACGGGCGCACGCCAAAAGGTAGCCAACTACGCGGGGGTGACGGTCGAGCGGAAGGTGGGCATCGCGCGGCTGCCCCATGGTGGTCAGGTGTCGATCATTGATCTGCCGGGCACTTACAGCTTGACGCCTGCCACCCCTGATGAACAGGTCACGTTGGAAGTCATCGAAGGCCGGCGTGAGGGCGAAGCGGCACCGGACGCCGTTGTGGCCGTGGTTGACGCGACCAATTTGCGCATGAACCTGCGCCTGGTGCTGGAACTCAAGCTGCTCGGCTTGCCGATGATGGTGGCGCTGAACATGGCTGACGTGGCGCGCTCGCAGGGTTTGGTGATCGACATCGAACGACTGGCCGCCGAGCTGGGTTGCCCTGTGGTGGAAACCGTGGCGGTGCGCTACGACGGCCACCTGCAACTGCTGGCCTTGCTGGCACAACAGCTGCACCTGCGCCCGCGGCAAGCACCCGCTGGATCGCGGCGCCCGCAGGCCTTGTCCACGGCTGACTTGCAGCGCGAGGTGCGTCGCATCCTGGCCATTGCCGCACCGCAGGCAGGCCAGTTCCAACGCTTCCACCATCGCATCGATGCGGTGGTCATGCACCCGGTCGGCGGGTTGCTGCTGCTGGCGGCGCTGCTGTTTCTGATTTTTCAAGCGGTATTTTCGTGGGCCAATGTGCCGATGGACGCCATCAAGGCCGGTATGGCTGGCATGGCCGACTTCACGACGTCCCATCTGCCAGCGGGCCCGCTGCGTTCATTGCTGGTGGACGGCGTGATTGCCGGTGTGGGCAGCGTGCTCGTTTTCCTGCCGCAAATCCTGATCCTGTTTTTCTTCATCCTGTTGCTTGAAGACTCGGGCTACCTGCCGCGCGCGGCGTTTTTGCTTGACACGGTGATGGGCAAAGTCGGCTTGTCGGGCCGCGCCTTCATTCCGCTGCTGTCCAGCTTTGCCTGCGCCATTCCCGGCATCATGGCCACGCGCACGATCGCTCATTGGCCTGACCGGTTGGCCACCATCATGGTGGCGCCGTTGATGACGTGTTCGGCACGCCTGCCGGTGTATGCGCTGTTGATCGGCGCCTTCGTGCCCAACCGCAGCGTAAGCGGCTTCAACCTGCGCGGGCTGACCTTGTTCGGCCTGTACATCGCCGGGGTGCTGTCAGCCATGGCCGTGGCCTGGGTATTCAAGCGGCTGTGGCTGAAAAGCCGCTACCAGCCGCTGATGCTGGAGTTGCCACCCTACCGAATGCCCAGCCTGCGCAATCTGGCGCTGGGCCTGTGGGAGCGGGCGCGTATTTTTCTAGCGCGCGTGGGCGGCATTATTTTTTCTTTAATGGTTGTGCTGTGGTTCTTGTCCTCATACCCGGCACCGCCGCCCGGTTGGGAGGCCTCGCAAGGGCCGGCGATTCAATACAGCGCGGCTGGCCTGCTGGGGCGGGCACTGCAGCACCTGTTTGCGCCCATCGGTTTCAACTGGCAAATCTCCATCGCTCTGGTGCCCGGGCTCGCGGCCCGTGAGGTGGCGGTGGGCGCGCTTGGCACCGTGTATTCGTTGTCGGCCGCCGGCAGTTCGGTGGCTGACAACCTGAGCCCCGTTATTGCACAAGGCTGGTCGCTGGCCACGGCTTACGCCTTGCTGGCGTGGTTTGTTTTTGCACCGCAATGCATTTCAACTTTGGCGGTTGTCAAACGCGAAACCAATTCCTGGCGTTATCCGGTTGCCATGGCGGCTTACTTGTTTGCACTGGCTTACGTTGCGGCTTTTTTGACTTACCGGGTGACGCTGTGGTTGGGCGGGTGACACAGTGTTGACGCTTCAAAACGCCATCGTGGCGTTGATTGTGCTGGTGTGTACGCTTCATGCCAGCTGGCTGTTGCTGGTGCCCAAGGCGGTGCGCCAGCGTTGGCAGGCCCGGCTATATGGGTGCCTTGGCATGGCTGCAGCGCTGCCGGCAAATGGTTGCGGTGGGAGCTGCGAAGGCTGCAGCGGCGGTGCGACAACGTCCAAAACGACGGCGCAAGTTCAGCCCGTCGTTCTCCACCGCCGCCGCCGCTGAAGCCGCTTCAAAAAAATCGGCGCGGCTTATCGTGCGAGGCCAAGTGGGAATGGAGTGTCAACGCGCGTCAACGACTTGCATCGATTTGTCGCCCAAGCCCATGGGCAACGGGAAAATCACTGACTCTTCAACACCCGGCATCGAGCGCAGCGACACCGCGCCCAGCGCGCGCAAGCGCTCTATGACCTGCTGCACCAGCAGGTCGGGTGCCGACGCGCCGGCCGTCAGCCCGACGCGCTGCCGTCCTTCGAACCACTCAGCGTTCAGATCGTCCGCGCAGTCGACCATGTAAGCGGCACAGCCCAGCCGCTGGGCCAGCTCGCGCAGCCGATTGCTGTTGGAACTGGTTGGGCTGCCAACGACGACCAGCACGTCGACTTGCGGTGCCAGTACCTTGACCGCATCCTGCCGGTTCTGCGTCGCATAGCAAATGTCTTGCTGCTTGGGTTCGCGCACGGCGGGGAAACGCCGCTTTACCGCCTCGAGGATTTGCGCCGCGTCGTCGACCGACAGCGTTGTTTGTGTTACCACGGCCAGCCGCTCGAATTGCGCGACTTCGATGCGCGCAACGTCAGCCACGTCTTCGACCAAGTAGATGCCGTCACTCAGCTGGCCCATCGTGCCTTCCACTTCAGGGTGGCCCTTGTGGCCGATCATGATGAAGTCATAACCTTCCTTGCGCAGCTTGGCCATCTCGACGTGCACCTTGGTCACCAACGGGCAAGTTGCGTCGAACACCGTGAAGCCGCGTACCGCGGCCTCCTGACGCACGGCCTGCGCCACGCCATGGGCGCTGAAAACCAGCGTGGCACCGGGCGGCACCTCGGCCAGGTCTTCGATGAAGATGGCGCCACGGGTTTTCAAGTCATTGACGACATAGGTGTTGTGGACAATTTCATGGCGCACGTAAATGGGGGCGCCAAATTTTTTCAGCGCGCGCTCGACGATCTCGATCGCCCGGTCAACCCCGGCGCAAAAGCCACGTGGCTCGGCCAGCAGCACTTCCATCAAGGGAATTGCGTCATCGGCCATCACAGCACTCCAATCAGTTGAACTTCGAAAGACACCGGTTGCCCGGCCAGAGGGTGATTGAAGTCGAACAGCAGCCAATCGTCGCCCTGTTCGCGTAGAACGCCCGCGTAACTGCCCTGCCCGTCGGGCATCGGGAATTGCACGACATCGCCGCACGCATAGCTGGCATCGGGGTCGCCCCACTGCTGCAGCAGCGCCCGTTTGACGCGCTGCTGCAATTCGGGGTTGCGCGGCCCGAACGCCTCGTCAGCCGCCAACTCGAAGCGAGCGTGCGCGCCTTCGATCAAGCCCAGCAAACAGGCCTCGAAAGCGGGTGCCAGCTGGCCGCCACCAATCGACAAGGTGGCTGGCGAACCAGCGAAGGTGTTGACGATATCGGCGCCATCCGGCCCGGCGAGGCGGTAGTGCAAGGTCAGGAAGGACCCCGGTTGAACTGCATTCAAAAGTTAGCACCTGGTTGGATAGACTGCGATGAATTTTACGAGCCTGCTGACTGAATTAGGCAGTGACATCAGGCCGCCACATCAGGCAGCGAACCCGGCTCTGCCGCCACAATCCTCCGAGGGTGTTCAAGTGCTGAAAGACCTGCCCCTGGCGGCCCGCCCGCGTGAAAAACTGCTGGCCCACGGGCCGGCCGCGTTGGCTGACGCCGAGCTGGTGGCGCTGCTGCTGCG
>JANXMO010000280.1 GCA_025354615.1 Burkholderiales bacterium
GCATGACCGACAACCGCGTGCGCACCGTGGCCGAGGTGCGCCACGTGTTCAGCAAGCACGGCGGCAACCTGGGCGCCGAAGGCTCGGTGGCGTTTCAGTTCAAGCATTGCGGGCAGTTGGTGTTCGCCCCCGGCACCAGCGAAGACGCGGTGATGGAAGCCGCGCTCGAAGCCGGTGCCGATGACGTCGTCACCGATGCCGACGGCGCAGTGGAAGTGCTGTGCCCGCCGCCAGGTTTTGAAGCTGTCAAGGCAGCGCTGGAGGCGGCCGGGCTGGCCGCTGAAATGGCCGAGGTGACGATGCGCCCCGAAAACACCGTTGCCATCGAAGGTGAAGACGCGCAGCGCATGCAAAAACTGCTCGACGCGCTGGAAGACCTTGACGACGTGCAAAACGTGTTCCACAACGCCGAGCTGTCCACATGAAGGTGCTGGTGATCGGCTCGGGCGGGCGCGAGCACGCCATCGCCTGGAAATTGCTGCAGTCCGCCCGTGTGCAGCAGGTGTTTGTGGCACCGGGCAACGGCGGCACGCGGGCGGATGCCCGCCTGTCCACCGTGTCCGGCGTGGCGTCGGGTGATTTCACGGCGCTGGCCGACTTTGCGCAGGCCGAAAAAATCGCGTTGACGGTGGTCGGCCCCGAAGGCCCGCTGGCCGCTGGCGTGGTCGACCTGTTCCGCGCCCGCGGCCTGCGCGTGTTCGGGCCGACGCAGGCCGCCGCGCAGCTGGAGAGTTCCAAGGCCTTCGCCAAAGCCTTCATGCAGCGCCACGGCATTCCGACCGCGGCCCATGCCACCTTCACCGATGCGGCGGCAGCGCATGCGCACATCGAGTTGCATGGCGCGCCCATCGTCATCAAAGCCGACGGGCTGGCCGCAGGCAAGGGCGTGGTCGTGGCCACGACGCTCGAACAGGCACACGCTGCAATCGACGCAATGCTCCAGCCGCACGCCGCCGGCGTGATGCACAACGAAGGCGGCGCGCGGGTCGTGATCGAGGAATTCCTGGCCGGCGAGGAGGCCAGTTTCATCGTGCTGTGCGACGGCAAAAACGTGCTGTCGCTGGCCACCAGCCAGGACCACAAGCGTCTGCTCGATCACGATGAGGGCCCGAACACCGGCGGCATGGGTGCTTATTCGCCAGCGCCGGTCGTCACGCCCAACGTGCATGCGCGGGTGATGCAGGACATCATTCACCCGACCATCGCCGGCATGGCCAAAGACGGCGTGCCGTTCACCGGCTTTCTGTACGCCGGACTGATGATCGACGCGCAGGGCCAACCGCGCACGGTCGAGTTCAACTGTCGCCTGGGCGACCCGGAAACCCAGCCCATCCTCATGCGCCTGAAGAGCGATTTGTTCGAGCTGCTGCTGAGGGCCGCCGATGGCCGGCTGGACGGCGCCGAGCTGCAGTGGGACCGCCGCACGGCGCTGGGCGTGGTGATGGCGGCGCACGGCTATCCGCAGGCGCCGCGCCTGGGCGACCGCATCACTGGCCTGCCGGCAGAAGCCGCCGACGCGATGGTGTTCCATGCTGGCACGGCGTTGGAAGACGCCGCCGGCGGTGGCACCGTCACCGCCGGCGGTCGGGTGCTGTGCGTGACCGCGCTAGGCGACTCGGTCAAGCTGGCGCAGCAACGCGCCTACGAAGTGCTGGACGGCATCCGCTTCAACGGCGCGCAGTTCCGGCGTGACATCGGCCACCGCGCCATCAAGCGCTGAACTGGAAACGATGCAAGACACCGTTCGCGACTACCTGCTGGGCCTGCAGGCGCGCATCGTTGCCGCGTTGGAAGAAGCGGGCGGCGATGCGTTTCGCTCCGACCGCTGGGTGCGCGAGGCCGGTGGGCCGCTGGAAGGCGAGGGTCTGTCGCGGCTGGTGGAAGACGGCCGGCTGCTGGAGCGCGGTGGTTGCAGCTTCTCGCACGTCAAGGGCCGCACGCTGCCGCCATCGGCCACGCAGCACCGCCCGGAACTGGCCGGCGCGCCGTTCGAGGCCATGGGCGTGTCGCTGGTGTTCCATCCGCGCAACCCGTATGTGCCGACGGTGCACATGAACGTGCGCATGCTGGCGGCTTTTCCGGTCGGGGCGGCCGAGCCCGTGACCTGGTTCGGCGGCGGCATGGACTTGACGCCTTACTACGGCTTCGAGGAAGACGCGCAGCATTTCCACCGCACCAACCGCGATGCGCTTGCGCCTTTCGGTGCCGACAAGTACCCGCGCTTCAAGCAGTGGTGCGACGAGTACTTCTTCCTCAAGCACCGCCAGGAGCCGCGCGGCATCGGCGGCGTGTTTTTTGACGACTTTGCCGAGTTGGGCTTCGAGCGCAGCTTTGCGATGCTGCAGGCCGTGGGCGATGCGTTGCTACCCGCCTATTTGCCTATCGTCGAGCGCCGCCAGCCGCTGCCTTACGGCGAACGCGAGCGCGATTTTCAGGCCTACCGGCGTGGCCGCTACGTCGAATTCAACCTCGTGTTCGACCGCGGCACGCTGTTCGGCCTGCAATCGGGCGGGCGCACGGAGAGCATCCTGATGTCGATGCCGCCGCTGGTCAAATGGCGTTATGACTGGCGACCAGAACCCGGCACGCCCGAAGCCCGGCTGTACACCGATTTCCTGCGCCCGCGCGACTGGGCGGCGGAAGGGTGAACGAGTCACCGCACGCGCCGCGGCGCATCGGCTTGTTCGGCGGCACCTTCGACCCGGTGCATGACACCCACCTGGCCCTGGCCGCCACGGCGCAAACCCAGCTCCAACTCGACGAGGTGCGCTGGATTCCCGCCGGCCAGCCGTGGCAGAAGCAGCGCACCGTGACGCCGGCGCACCACCGCGCCGCGATGGTGCGCGCCGCCATTGCCGGCCACCCCGGCTTCGTGCTGGATGCGATCGAGCTCGACCGCCCCGGACCTAGCTACACGCTCGAAACCGTGCGCGCGCTGCAGGCCTCTGCCGCCGCGCCCTGCCAGTGGTTCCTGTTGCTGGGGCAGGACCAGTACCTCGGCCTGCCGACCTGGCACGGCTGGCAAGAGCTGCTTCAGCGCGTCACGCTGGCCGTGGCGCGCCGCCCCGGCGAGCGGCGGGCCGAACCGGCGCCGGCGTTGGCCGCCGCGGCCTGCTGCCCGGTGGCGTTGGCCTTGTCCGACGTTTCATCGAGCGCCATCCGCGACCGCGTGGCCGCCGGCCTGGCTATCGACAGCCTCGTTCCCGCCGCCGTGGCACGCTATATTGAAGAACATGGCCTGTACCGCCCGGCGGTACCGTCACCGCCCAATTCCTAGGAGCTGAATGGACATCCGCAAACTGCAACGCGCCATCGTCGATGGCCTGGAAGACGTCAAAGGCCAGAACATCGTGGTCTTCAACACCGAACACCTGTCGCCGCTGTTCGAGCGCGTGGTGATTGCCTCGGGCACCAGCAACCGCCAGACCAAGGCGCTGGCGGCCAGCGTTCGCGATGCAGTCAAGGCCAGCGGCATGCCGGTGCTGCGCACCGAAGGCGAGGGCAACGGCGAATGGATCATCGTCGACTGCGGCGCTGCGGTCGTGCACCTGATGCAGCCGGCCATCCGCGAGTATTACCACCTGGAAGAAATCTGGGGCGACAAGCCGGTCAAGCTGCAGCTGGACACGGCGCCGCGCCGCCTTGTCAAGGCGGCCGAGGAAGAAGCGCCGGTCATCAAGAAAACCGCGGTTCGCAAGACCGCTGCCAAAGCGCTTGCAACCGCCCCTGCTGCCGACGCCTCGCCACCCACGGCGCGGAAGACGCCGGCCCGCAAAACCACCGCTGCTGCCCGCCGCGCCACCGACGGCGACACACCCGCCCGCGCCGCCGCACGCAAACGGCCTGCGGCGGCTGCTGCTGCTGCTCCTGCTGGTGCTGCGGGCAGGACGGCTGGCAAGGCGGCGCTGAAAACGGCGGCTGGCCGCGTGGCCGCGAAAAAACCGGCCGCGCGGCCGCCTGCGGTTGAACGCCAGGTGGTGCGCACGGTCGGGGTCAAAGCGGTGCCTGCCAAAACCACGGCGGCACCGGCTCGCGCGCGCAAAACCGCGGCAGTTAAACGTAGTGCCGCCGCCGCGCCGGTCGCAGCGGCAACCAAAAGAGCCGCGCCTGCCAACAGCCTGGCGCGCGTCGTGGCCAGTCAGCAAGCCGCCGCGCGCAAGGCCACCGTGGCCCGCAAAACCCCGGCCCGCAAGATGGCGGCCAAGAAGACAGCGCCCGGCGGGTGAAGCTGCTGTTGGTCGCTGTGGGCCAACGCCAGCCGGCGTGGGCCGATGCGGCTTATGACGATTTTGCCAAGCGTTTTCCGCCCGAGCTGCGGCTCGAGTTGAAAGCCGTCAAAGCCGAGCCGCGTGGCTCGCGCAGCGCCGAGCAGTTGATGGCTGCCGAAGCGGCCCGCCTGGAAGCGGCGCTGCCCAAGGGCGTGCGCCGCGTGGTGCTTGACGAACGTGGCAGTGCGCTGTCCACCCGCGCGCTGGCGGCCCGCATCGACGCCTGGAAAGACGGCGGGCGCGACGTGGCGCTGCTCGTCGGCGGCCCCGACGGCCTGGCGCCTGCCTTGAAGCAAAGCGCCGATGAAACGCTGCGCCTGTCTGACCTGACGCTGCCGCACGCCATGGTTCGCGTGCTGCTGGCCGAGGCGCTGTACCGCGCCTGGACGCTGGCGGTCGGCCATCCGTATCACCGCGAATGATGGCGGCCGTTTCAACTTCATCGCCGCGCTTCGTCTACCTGGCGTCGCAAAGCCCGCGGCGGCGCCAGCTGCTCGAGCAGATCGGCGTGGCGCACGAACTGCTGCTGGCCGACGCGCAAGAAGACGCCGAAGCGCTGGAAGCTGAACAGCCCCGCGAATTGCCGGCTGACTACGTGCGCCGCGTCACGCTGGCCAAGCTGGCGGCGGCGCGCCAGCGGCTGCAGGCCCGCGGGCTGCCGTCGGCGCCCATCTTGTGCGCCGACACCACGGTGGCGCTGGGCCGCCGTATTCACGGCAAGCCGGCCGACGCGGCGCACGCGGTGGCCATGCTGACGCAACTGGCCGGCCGCGCGCACCGCGTCATCACCGCCGTGGCGGTGGCCGACGGCGCGCATGAGGCTTGCGTGCTCAGCGTTTCAAGCGTGCGGTTTGCGGCCCTGGAGCCTGCCGCCATCCAGCGCTACGTCGACAGCGGTGAGCCGTTCGGCAAGGCCGGCGCTTATGCGATTCAAGGCGCCGCCGCCGCCTGGGTGGCGCGCATCGAAGGCAGCCACTCCGGCATCATGGGCCTGCCGCTGTTCGAGACGGCGGCCTTGCTGCGCGGCATCGGTTGGCCGGTTTGAGACGGTAAGCGCCCGCGAGCGTGCGAATGCCCCTCGCATACCATCGCCGCCATGCAAGACATCTTGATCAACTGGGCTCCGCAGGAAACCCGCGTCGCGGTGGTGGAGCACGGCGCGGTGCAGGAGCTGCACATCGAGCGCACGCTGGAGCGCGGCCTGGTTGGCAACATCTACGCCGGCCGCGTGGTGCGCGTGCTGCCGGGCATGCAATCCGCCTTCATCAACATCGGCCTGGAGCGCGCGGCCTTCCTGCACGTGGCCGATGTGCAGGCCGGCGGAAGCCCCCACGGCACGGCACTGCCACCGATCGAGCGGCTGATATTCGAAGGCCAGACGCTGACCGTGCAGGTCATCAAGGACCCGATCGGCAGCAAGGGCGCGCGGCTGTCGGCGCAAATCAGCCTGGCGGGGCGGTTGCTGGTGTTTTTGCCGCATGACGATCACATCGGCATTTCACAAAAAATCGGCTCGCCCGAGCTGCGTGAACAGCTGCGCGCGCGCATGGTCGCGCTGTCGCAAGTGCCGGCGGGTGGCGGGCCGGCGGGTGGCTTCATCCTGCGCACCAATGCCGAAGAAGCCAGCGATATGGAATTGGCCGACGACATCGCCTACCTGCGCCGGACCTGGGCGGTGATCCGCGAGCGCAGCTTCAAGCAGCCTGCCGGCACCTTGCTGCATCAAGACCTGAACCTGGCCGAACGCGTGCTGCGTGACCTGGCACACGAGGCCACGCAGGCCATCCGTATCGATTCGCGGACGCAGTACGACGCATTGAAAGCCTTTGGCGAGGCCTTCATGCCCGGCGCTGCGGCCAAATTGGCGTGTTACAGCGGCGAGCGGCCGATCTTCGATTTGTTCAACATCGACGAGGACATTGCCCGCGCGCTGGCACGCCGGGTCGACCTGAAATCCGGCGGCTATCTAATCATCGACCAGACCGAGGCGCTGACCACGGTGGACGTGAACACCGGCGGTTTCGTCGGCGCCCGGAATTTCGACGACACGATTTTCAAGACCAATCTGGAGGCCGCGCAAATCATCGCCCGCCAGCTGCGGTTGCGCAACCTGGGCGGCATCATCATCCTCGACTTCATCGACATGGCGCGTGAAGACCACCGCGCCGCCGTGTTGGCCGTGCTGCGCAAACAGCTGGCCCATGACCGCACCAAAATCACCGTCAGCGGCTTCACACAGCTGGGCTTGATCGAGATGACGCGCAAGCGCACCCGCGAATCCCTGGCCCACATGTTGTGCGAACCGTGCCCCACCTGCGACGGCCGTGGCCAAGTCAAAACGCCGCGCAGCGTGTGCTACGAAATCCTGCGCGAAATCCTGCGCGAAGCCCGCCAGTTCAATCCCCGCGAGTTCCGCATCGTGGCCTGCGCCGCCGTCATCGAAATGCTGCTCGACGAAGAAAGCCAGCACCTGGCCGGCCTGTCCGACTTCATCGGCAAGCCGATCTCCTTGCAGGTCGAAGCGCGCGGCTCGCCGGAGCAGTACGACATTGTGCTGATGTGAAAGTCAGCGCGGCAAACCCATCAAGGCAACTGATTGACAAAAGCCTGGATTTTTACGGCATCAAGTCGCATGGCGATGCGCGTGAGCTGGTGCGTCGCACGCGAACCCACAGCAAGCTGAGCGAAGACCAGTCGCTGGCGCAAGAACAGGTTCAAGTGGTACGCCGCTAGCGTCGTGAGTTAGAAGTTCGCAGACAAAATCGCTCGACGCTAGCCAGGATGTCTTCGGCGGTCTTCGCCCATACGAATGGTTTTGGGTCTTTGTTGT
>JANXMO010000383.1 GCA_025354615.1 Burkholderiales bacterium
TAACCCATGCGCTGTGTCGGCCGTCTCCACATGCAGATGCTTCACCCGCACACCTTCACAACTCACTCGCAGTGCCACTCGTGTGCGCTGTGGGACAGAGAGGGAAAGCCGGACTACGGCCGAGTGATCGGCTACCGGACTGCGGCAGAGACGGGTGACTTGTGTGTCCAACATCGACAGATTGTTTCCGTTAAACATCACACGGAACATCCCCCCATCGGGTGTGATGAGACGGCTTAACCAAGGGATTGACATGACGCCGAATGAGATGAGCAAGGCAATAAAGACCACGGCACTAGAACTTGCGGCGAAACCGCAGGGCTTTTGCGCGCCTGAATTGCTTGAGGCGATGAATGAGCCTCAAGTCGTGACGGACATTTATGCAGTGCGCAGGGCTTTGAGAGACATGCAAGCCAAGGGGCTGCTGCACAAAGCGACGCGAAGCAACAAGCCGTTTGTGGCTCATTACTGTTCGTCGGTCAGCGCTGCCAATGACTGGTCGCCTGTCGCGGACACGAGGCGACTGGATGCAAAAAAGGAGCACGTCAACCGCGCCTTTGTTTGTAACGCCTGCGGCGAGAGGCCTATCAGAAAAATGGTTGATGCCGCAGGAAATAAGGTCGTCATCCCGCCAGGCCTGATGGTTCAGCGCATCGCGGCGCCGGTGGACTCTCGTTACTTATGCGCTCCGGGTCAGCAGCCACAGGGCGCTGGCTTCTCGGCGGCTGGGATTGGCCGGTATTTGGACAGTCCGGAGGCTGCATGAGCGATTTATTCAAAGCCAATTACGTGAATTACAAGGGCGAAGCCATCTTAAATGGATGGGGCGGCCCCATAGCGGGCGTATCTCCAGCATCTCACGACAAGCCAGTCCGGGCGCCGTCGTCTACCCCCAAGAAGGTCAAGAACAGAGACGAGGCAAGTTACTCATTCGGCTTTCTTGTTACCGGCTATTCGCCGGAATCGATCCACAAAGCTCAGGAGCGCTGCAGAAAACTTGGGGAAGTTTGGGATGAGGCGGGCTGGCTGAAAAAGACTCGGCCCAAGCGAATCAGGTCAAAGGCTTACGAAACGCAGGCCGGTGCCGACGCATGCGCAGAGCTTGCGCGCAAGGCTGGGTGGCTGTGCGTTGAGATCAAAGAGGCGCTCAAAGCATGAAGGACGGCGACAGCTCAAAGCGTGCGGCCGATGCGCCGCCACGCATGGCAGGAATCGGAATGCTGTCTATTTTCGTTTGCGCGCGCTGCAATCAAAACAAAGGCCTGATGGGGCGAAAGCTGCAGCCGGTGCGCGGGGCGAAGCAGTGGGTTTGCAAGGGGTGTGTGAAGTGAATCAATCTCAATTGGTCAAATATGAGGCGGCTTGCCGCGCGCTGGCTGAGTGCAAGG
>JANXMO010000393.1 GCA_025354615.1 Burkholderiales bacterium
ACCAGCCCGCTCAGCTGCGTACGCGGTAAATCGACCTGGCTCACATCGCCCGTCACCACGGCCTTGCTGCCAAAGCCGATGCGCGTCAAAAACATCTTCATCTGCTCGGGCGTGGTGTTCTGCGCCTCGTCAAGAATCACAAATGCATGATTGAGTGTGCGGCCGCGCATGAAGGCCAGCGGCGCAATCTCGATCTGCTGGCGTTCAAACGCCTTCTGCACACGCTCAAAACCCATCAGCTCATGCAGCGCGTCATACAGCGGGCGCAGGTAGGGGTCGACCTTTTGCGCCAGGTCGCCTGGCAAAAAGCCCAGGCGCTCGCCGGCTTCAACCGCCGGGCGGGTCAGGATGATGCGCTGCACGCTGCTGCGCTCCAACGCGTCAACGGCGCAGGCCACCGCCAGAAAGGTTTTGCCGGTGCCGGCAGGGCCGATGCCGAAGCTGATGTCGTGCGCGGCGATGTTGCGCAGGTACAAGTGCTGGTTGGGCGTGCGCGCAACCAGGTCACCGCGCCGCGTGCGAAGCGCCGGCTCGGTGGCCGGCGCTGCGTCGTCATTGCGGGCAGCGGCGTCCGGCGTGGGTGAGGCGGCGGCTTCTTGCAGCGTCAGGTGAAACGCCTCGGCATCGAATGGCCGGCTGGCGCGGTCATACAAGGTCTGCAACAACGCCGCGGCGCGCTCGGCCTGCAGCCGCGGACCCTCGATGCGGAACGAACCGCCGCGGCGCGAGAGCACGACGTTGAAGGCCGCTTCCAGCTGACGAAGGTGACGGTCCATGCTGCCGCACAGGTGGGCCAGGCGCAGGTTGTCCAGGGGAGCGAAATCGTGGCGAAGAATCACAGGCGCATCAGGAAGAAAAAACAACCATTGAAAGCGCCGGACCTGACAAGGCCGGCACAGCGGAACGATTGTGCGGGCAAGCGCAGGGCCCGGCGTTCGCAGCGTCGCCATTTCACGCAACGCGCGCGGTTGGCGGGCGCACCGTCCGCCACAATCCGCCGCCATGCGCTTCTTTTCGCAAAACCTTGTCGCCCGCTGGGCAGCTGTCCTCTTCGTCATCATCTTGCTGGGCACCGCCGCACCACGGGCCGGCGCCGCCCCGCTGGAGATCACCCAGGCGCTGAGCGTCAACAGCGATGCGCCGCGTTTTCCAACCGACGTACCCACCGAGCTCGTCACCCTGCCTGACGACTGGTCGCACACGCGGCCACTCCATAACGGCAGCGCCTGGTACCGCGTCGCTTTCGATGCCGATACCCGCAGCGACGAATTGCTGGCGCTGTACATCGAGCGCGTGTGCACCAACGTCGAGGTGCATTTGAACGGCCACCTTGTTTACAGCGGCGGCCGCATGCACGAGCCGCTGACGCAAAACTGCTACCGGGCACAGCTGGTGACGCTGCCAACGGCGCTGTTGGCCGACCACGGCAATGTGCTGGACTTGCAAGTGAAAGGCTTTTCACTGCAACAGGTGGCAGCGCGCCAGCGTGGCGGCGGCTTGTCGGCATTGAAAATCGGCCGGCAGACGGAGCTGGCGCCGCTCTACGACAGCCAGCGCTTCTGGCATGTCGGGGTGGTGGAGATCATCGGCATTGCGCTGGTGGTGATGGGCGGCTTCGTGCTGGGCCTCGGGCTGCTGAACCCACGTGAAGCCTATTTGCTGTACTTCGGTCTGCTGCTGATCGATTGGGCGGTGCTGTCGGCCCAGGTGTGGTGGCCGCAGTGGCCGGTGGGCAGCGCAACGCTCGAGTTCATTGCCTGCGCGTTGATTCCCCCCATCGTGGCGATGGCGGTGCAGTTTCTGCTCAGCTACGGCGGCCTGCGCGTGCGCTGGGTGGGCAAAGCGCTGGCGGCGCAGTGCCTGTTGCTGCCGGCCAGCTTGCTGGCATTCGGCTCTGCGCACACCTTTGCCGTGGCCAACGCCTGGTATTTGCTGCTGGCGGCTGAAGTATTGGCGGCGGTGCTGGCCTATTTGCGCGCCACCTACCGCCCGGGCCACGCGCAAACGCCGGATTTCTGGTTGATGGCCGCCACCCTGGTGACTTTGCTGACGCTGGCGCTGGCGGAAATGGTGGCCCAGCACGACGGGCTGCCGATGCTGCGCATCCACGTGCTGCACTTTGCCTTGCCGTTGTTGTTCATTGCCGTGGGTTCGCGCCTGCTGCAAACGTTTGGCCGTGCACTGCACGAAGCGGAGGCCAGCCGCGCCAGCCTTGAAAGCCGGGTGGCCGAAGCCACCGCCGAGATCGAGCGCAATTACGCGCAGATGTCGGAATTGCGCGTCGAGCAGGTGACGGAAAAAGAGCGCAAGCGCATTGCCGCCGACCTGCACGACGACCTGGGCGCCAAGCTGCTGACCATCGTGCACACCAGCGAGTCGGAGCGCATCTCGACGCTGGCGCGCGAGGCTTTGGAAGAAATGCGGCTGTCGGTGCGCGGGCTGACCGGCCGGCCGGTCAGCCTGGCCGATGCGCTGGCCGACTGGCGCGCCGAGGTGGTGTCACGCCTCGGCCAGGCCGGCATCGAGGTCGACTGGCGCGGGCCGGCCGAAGACGTCCCGCAGCGCCTGACGGCACGCGCTTACGTGCAGACCACGCGGATCTTGCGCGAGGCCGTCAGCAACATCATCAAACACAGCGGCGCCTCGCTCTGCAAGGTGCGCACCCGCGTCGGCGACGAGGATTTCGGCCTGACCGTGCAAGACAACGGCAACGGTATTCCGCTCGATCTGGACGGCAAGCTCGACCGCGGGCACGGCATGTCCAGCATGAAGCACCGCGCCAAACAGTTGCAGGGGCAGTGCCTCGTCGAGTCCGGGCCGGGCTACGGGACAGTGATAAGAGTCACACTTCCGCTGTAAAAACCCGCCGTTGCGCGGCGCATGCCGCTGCTACGATGCAGCGGAACCTGCCGCGCCGTGCGTGGCGCGCCCGCTTGCCCCTGGCTGGAGACGCCGCATGAAAAACATTTTGCTTCTGGAAGACCTGCCCGAAATTCGCGCCTGGCTGAAAGTGCTGGTGCTGCAGGTGTTCCCGCACTCGCACATCAGCGAGGCGGCGCGGGTGGATGACGCGCTGCGGCTGGTGTCTGGCGTCAAGTTCGAGCTGGCGCTGATCGACCTGGGCCTGCCCGACGGCTCGGGCGTCGACGTGGTCGCGGCGCTGCGTGAATCGCAACCCGAAGCGCAGTCGGTCGTCGTCACCATTCACGACGATGACGAGCACCTGTTCCCCGCACTACAGGCCGGCGCGTTCGGCTATCTGTTGAAAGAGCAGGCCCGCGAACTGATTGCGGAGCAGCTCAAGCGCATGAGCGGTGGCGAGCCGCCGCTGTCGCCCTCGATTGCGCGCCGCGTGATCTCCCACTTTGCCAGCCAGACGCGGCCGCCCGACCTGACCAACGCCATGCCGCACGTGGCGCTGACCGATCGCGAAAACGAAGTGCTGCTGCGCGTCGCCAAAGGCTTCACGCTGCCGGAAATCGGCGTGCAACTCAACCTGTCACGCCACACGATCGCCGACTATGTGAAGCAGATCTACCGCAAGCTGAATGTCAGCTCGCGCGCCGAGGCGGCGCTGGAGGCGCAACGGCTGGGGTTGTTCCGAAGGGCCTAGATAAGGCCCCCCAGTCGCTTCGCTCCTGCCCCCAAGGGGCGCCACGCTTGGCCCGGGGGACCCGGGCTTCGCGTGTGGCTTGAAGGGGTGCGTCGCTTCGCTTGCTTTTATTGTTGCGGCTCCCTTTCCCACCTGTGGGAGAGGGTAGGGGTGAGGGATGGCGCGTGCCACGGGTAGTTGATTGGCGTGCTCTACAAGTTCACATGTTCCGGATCAACAACGAGGGCGCGTGCTTCGCTTGCGCCTACTGCTTGTTCACGGTGTTGATCCCGACTCGCTGTTGCGCCCGATAATCCTTTGATGATTGGTCGGCTGACAGGCGTTCTCGCGGGTAAATCGCCTCCGCAGTTGTTGATTGACGTCGGTGGCGTGGGCTATGAAGTCGACGTGCCGATGAGCAGTTTCTACAACCTGCCCGTGCTGGGCGAGCGCGTCACGCTGTTGACGCACTTCGTGGTCCGGGAAGACGCGCAGTTGCTGTTCGGCTTTTTGACGCAGGATGAACGCGCCACGTTTCGCCAACTGGTGAAAATCAGCGGCGTCGGCCCGCGCATGGCGCTGTCGATTCTGTCGGGGTTGAGCGTGAACGAGCTGGCGCAGGCGGTCAGCCTGCAAGAAGGCGGCCGGCTGGTCAAAGTGCCCGGCATCGGCAAGAAAACCGCCGAGCGGCTGCTGCTGGAGCTCAAAGGCAAGCTGGGCGATGCGATTGGCGGCGGCGCGCCCATCAGCCTGCAGAACGAGGCGCAGGCCGACATCCTGCAGGCGCTGGTGGCGCTCGGTTACAGCGACCGTGAAGCCGCGGCGGCCCTGAAAAACCTGCCCACTGACGTGGGCGTGAGTGAAGGCATCAAGCTGGCGCTGAAAGCGCTGGCGCGCTGATCAGCGCCCGCCGCGCCGGCCCTATCCATGAGTCAAATCAAACCACCTGCTGCGCCAGCTCGCCGCGGGCGTAACGCTGGGCAACATCAGCTAGCGGCAGCGGCTTGATCTTCCCGGCCTGGCCGGCGCAGTTGAATTCTTCATAACGCTGCTTGCAGATCAGCCTAGCGGCTTCACGCGCGGGCTTCAGGTAGTCGCGCGGGTCGAACTTGTCGGGCTGCTCGGCCATGAAGCGGCGAATGGCCGCCGTCATCGCCAGCCGCACGTCGGTGTCGATGTTGATTTTGCGCACGCCGTGCTTGATGGCTTCCTGGATTTCGCTGACCGGCACGCCGTAGGTTTCGCGCATGTCGCCGCCGAACTCGCGGATGACGGCCAGCAGCTCCTGCGGCACGCTCGAGCTGCCGTGCATCACCAAATGCGTGTTCGGAATGCGGCGGTGAATTTCCTTGATACGGCTGATGGCCAGAATGTCACCGGTGGGCTTGCGCGTGAATTTGTAAGCACCGTGGCTGGTGCCGATGGCAATGGCCAGCGCATCCAACTGCGTGCGCTTGACGAAATCGGCGGCCTGCTCCGGGTCGGTCAGCAGCTGCTCCATCGTCATCGTCGCATCGGTGCCATGGCCGTCTTCCTTGTCGCCCTTCATCGTCTCCAGCGAGCCCAGGCAACCCAGTTCGCCTTCGACCGTCACGCCCAGCGCATGCGCCATGTCGACCACCTTGCGCGTGACGTCGACGTTGTACTCATAACTGGCAATCGTCTTGCCGTCGGCCTGCAGCGAGCCGTCCATCATCACCGAGCTGAAGCCCAGGCCGATCGCGCCGCGGCATATGTCAGGGCTTTGCCCGTGGTCCTGGTGCATCACCAGTGGAATATGCGGCCAGCTCTCGATGGCAGCGGCAATCAGGTGCTTGATGAAAGCCTCGCCCGCATATTTGCGCGCCCCGGCGCTGGCCTGCAAGATCACCGGCGCCCCGACCTCGTCCGCCGCCGTCATCACGGCCTGCACCTGCTCCAGGTTGTTGACGTTGAACGCCGGAATGCCGTATTGGTGTTCAGCAGCATGGTCGAGCAGCTGGCGCATCGAGACGAGGGGCATGGGAAAGGCTCCGGAGATGAAGAATTTGGATGGGATGAGAAAGGCGAACGATGCGGCAAACGTCTAAAAAAGGTGTTTGCAGGAAGGCCGCATACGCCAAACGCGACGAATTGTATCGATGCCCTGTTCTAACAATAGAAGGTAAAAGCCTCTGGAAAGCCGTTTGCACGCGTAAAAACGCTGTATGTGCACCCTTAAATGGGTGTCAATACAAAGCAGCCAAACGCTGATAGCGTTCACAGCGCTCAGACGCTCAGACGCTGAACGCCAAAACCCCCTCCGCAGCAAAGTTCGCCCATGTCAATGGCTTCCAAACAGCAGTTTCGTTTCAAGTCACTGCAAGCCGTGGTCATGATGACTATGGGCGCCATCACAGCGTTGACCTCTGCCGATGCAAACGCCATCACCAACTCTCGGTACACAGACTATGGCTACAGCGACTTTGGGTTGATGATGATTGGCAAGGGCTATCCGCCATCCCTCGGTTTTTCTATGGGTCCGACTACGACTATCCCCCGTCCCTCCAAAGCTATAGGGCACCACCTGCCTATAGCTATGGCGGAATTTCCAACAGCTGTTCCACCAGTTCAGGCGGCGCCAACGACGTCCGAATCGATTACTACCGTGAAAGAGGCGGCGATCCTTATCTCGGTATTCCACCAGGCATCGTCAAAGACACCTACTACGGTCCTTCTACCGGCGACCCTGACGGTGGTTATTTCGGTCCGCCAAGCGGCGATGCGCCCGACCCGGTCATCAGCTATGCCCCGCCGTTCGACTGGCCTGATACCGGCGACGATGACGATTCATTCGACATATACGGCGACCCGGTCAACGCCGCTATCGGCAACAAGATTGAAGTAGGGCGCGACTACAACGGCCGCGGCCCGTTCCCCGTTGTTTTGTTCCGCACCTACAACTCGTTGCCGGCCAAGCTGTCGGGGATGCAAGGCAGTTTGGCCGGCAACTGGCGGCACAACTACGACATGCGATTGCTGCTGCAGGGCAGTGACGTCTACACCGTACGCGCGAGCGGCCAGGCCGCCAAGTTTTCGCCGGTGGGCGCGGCTTACCAATCTGCGGAGGACCGCGTTTTTATCCTCACGCGTCTACGCACCAGCGCTACACCTGCCGCTTGGTCGCTAACTGTCGGCGACCGCAGCATGGAAACTTATGACGCCAGCGGCCGCTTGCTGTTGATCACCGGCCGCTACGGGCTGCGCCAGTCGATGGTCTACAACAGCAGTGGCCAGCTGGCGACAATTACCGACCCATTTGGCAGAACGCTGGCGCTGGCCTATGACGCGTCCGGCCGCTTGGCGTTTGGTTTGGCCGACAACGGATTCCGGGACTACAACCCCGCGTTGGGGCGCTATATGCAGGCTGATCCGATTGGCATGGAGGGTGGGACTAATGCTTACTCGTATGTGGGGGCAATCCATTAAGTTATACAGATTTTTACGGCTTATGTCCGGTGTGTCTTATTCCGGCATTACCTTATGTCAGTGAGACGGCTATTGTTATAGCCGCTGCATGGCTCGCGCAGAAAAACATCTTTCAAGTAAAAACACCTGCTACGGGCAATCCAGGTGAATGGCATACAAATCCTGGAAATGGACAAGAACGTTTATATGGTCTAAATGGAAGGCCAGCAGTTGATATAGATTGGCATGCAGATCATGAAGCGGGAACACCTCATGGACATAATTGGGATGCAGATGGAAGGCGGGGGCCAGGTGTACCCTTTCCCCTTGGCCCCAAGGACGAAGTTCTAATACTTGCTCAGGTTGGTAAGAATGGAAAATTCAGAGCGCTTATCCACCTTCCATGACGCTGAATTTTGTCGCTTTTCACATAATCAAGAGTTAAATTCAATAGAATTAAATTTTAAAAAAGACGACAACCAATTGGTAAAAATATATTTTTTTAGGGTTGTCGAATTTAGATTAACTGACATGATTTTACAAAATGTGGTTTCCAGATTACTTGTGCATAACATAAATATAAAATTTAAAGATTCTGAGCTGAGAAGCCGGATATATTGGATATCAAAAAACTCAGAAGGGGAAGATATATTAGAACCTAGAAAGGTTCGTGTATATTACGATGAAATCGTGTCAGGAAGAATAATGATTTTTATATTAGAGCCCTCTTGGGGCGCTGAATCGATTCTTCTTGCTGAAGAAATAACTATCTAGAATATATCATTAGCCTGCATCGGAAGAAAGGAAGCCTAGTAACTGCCCCCAGGAAATATCAGGCATTCAAATTGAGTTCAACAGTTGCCCTGCTTTTGCACATGGAAAGTGACCTCATAATTGATGCACTTGCCCGGAATTTACCCGTTTGGATAGCCGATACGCCCGCTCATGCTGCGCTGAAAAATTCATCTCGAATAAATTCAAAATTTCCACCGATGACCTGGTTTCCTTTAAAAGGCGGCGAAACACTCGAAGATGCGGCCGTTCGTATTTCTTATTCGCTAGATGATCATTACAACGGACTAGCACAAAAAGACTGCTATAAATTCCTTCTGGTTTTTGGTGCCAAATATTTGACATCTATGGAAGCAAGTTTTCGAGAACTTGAATTCAAAAAATTTGAACCCACGAGCTTTGGTTTCGTGGTTGGGAAGTAAAAAACTGGGTTTACCAACATTGGTATGAATAAGTCGGCGGTCAAACGATTACAAAGACCACCGCTCAAAAGGCGGACTTTTTTACCCGGCTTTCCCTGGCTGGTCGGGGATATCGGCGGCACCCATGCCCGCTTTGGCTGGGTGTTAGATAGTGATTTACAGGTGGAGTCGGTGCAGCAGCTGCGCGCGGCTGATTACCCGGGGCTGGCGGGAGCGGCGCAAGCCTTCTTGGCGGCGTATCCGGCGCTGCCAGCGCCGCAGCATGCGGCGTTGGCGGTGGCCACGCCGGTGGCGGGCGACCGGATCGCGCTGACGAACAGTGCATGGGCGTTTTCACAGGCCGCGTTGTGTCAAGCATTGCAATTGACGACCTTGTGCGTCGTGAATGACTTTGAAGCGCTAGCGTTGGCGCTGCCCGGCTTGGCGCCGTCGCAGTTGCATCAAGAGCCTGGCGCCACGTCACTGTCGGCAGCGCCAACGCACGGCACTCGCGCCGTCATCGGCCCCGGCACCGGCCTGGGCGTGGCGGGGCTGGTGCACACCGGCGCTGGCGGCTGGCAGGCCTTGCCGGGCGAGGGCGGGCATGCAACGCTGGCGCCAGCGGACGACTTTGAAAGCGCACTGCTGGCGGTGCTGCGCCACCAATTCGAGCATGTGTCGGCCGAGCGGCTGCTGTCGGGGCCGGGGCTGCGGGCGCTGCACCAGGCAGTGGCGCAGGTCAACGGCACGCGAGAGCCGGCGCTGACGGCGGAGCAAATCAGTGCGCAGGCAATTGCCGGCGAAAGCGCCGTGTGTGTACAGACGGTCGATGTTTTCTGCGCGCTGCTGGGCGGCTTTGCCGGCAACGTGGCGTTGACGCTGGGCGCGCGCGGTGGCGTGTACATCGGCGGCGGCATCGTGCCACGCTGGGGCGACTTGTTTTTCAAATCACGCTTTCGTGAGCGCTTTGAAGCCAAGGGGCGGTTTCGCGCCTATCTGCAAGCGATTCCCACGGCGCTGATCACCGACACCCAGGCTGCGCTGGGCGGCGCTGCGGCAGCATTGGCGCAACAGCTCGCCGCTGCCAGCGCGCGCACGGCGGCCGGGGCGCCGCCGCAGGCGGGCCTGGATGCTGCCGGGTAATACTGCGGCGGCAGCGCCGTTTCCGCCAAGCCACCGCCAGGCTCCCTTCTCCTTCTTTCACCGCCGCTTCTTCGCCACCGATGCTTTCCGACGCCGATGCCCAAGCCCTGGCAGGTGCCCGCCACGTTGACCCGTTCGCCGTGCTCGGCTTGCATGCCGATGCCAGCGGCACGCTATGGGTCCGTGCGCTGCTGCCAACCGCCACCGCCGTGGCGGTCATCGAGCCGGTCAGCGGCCGGCGGCTGGCGGTGCTGAACCAACGCCTGCCGTGCGGCCTGTGGGAAGGCTGCGTGCCGCAGCGGCGCCGGCTGTTCGCTTACCGGCTCGAAGTGCGCTGGGCCGATGGCCACAGCGAGCGCTATGCCGATGCATACGCCTATGGCTCGCTGATCGACGAAGCCGATCGCCATTACCTCGGCGAAAGCACGCACCTGCGGCCCTTCACGGTGCTGGGCGCTCACCCGCTGCAAGTGGGCGACGGCGCGCAAGCCGTGGCCGGCGTGCGCTTTGCGCTGTGGGCGCCGAATGCCCGGCGTGTCAGCGTGGTGGGCGACTTCAACCGCTGGGACGCGCGCCGCCACCCGATGCGCGGCCACCACGGCAGCGGGCTGTGGGACATCTTCGTGCCGCACGCCAAGCTGGGCGACCGCTACAAGTTCGACCTGCTGGCCGCCGATGGCAGCGCCTTGCCGCAGCATGCCGACCCCTACGCCCGCGCGGCCGAGTTGCGCCCGGCCACGGCCAGCGTGGTGGCCGCCTTGCCCGCGCGCGTACCCGAGCAGCCTGGGCGCAAGGCTGCCAATGCACTCAACGCCCCG
>JANXMO010000421.1 GCA_025354615.1 Burkholderiales bacterium
CAGCGCCGCCATGGCCCAGCGCAACCGCCACAGCACGCGAAACCCCAAAGAGGCGGTGACGGCCGCCGCCGCGCCCACGGGGCCGAACGGCGGCACCCACCACAGCAGCGCCGCGGCAAGAAACAGCGCCGCATATGCCAACGAGCGCAAATCGTGCGCCTGCGCCTGCGCGGCCAGCATGGTCGACGACAGCAGCTGGTCGGCGGTCATGAACACGGCGCCGAAGATCAGCCAGCGCAGCACCGGCGCGGCGCCTGCCATGGCCGGCGGGTACAGCAGCGTGATCAACGGTTGCGCAAGCGCCGCCACCGCCAGCGCCAGCGCCAGGCCCACGCCGAGGCAGGCGCGCAGCGCCAACGCCAGCCGCTGGCCGAAGCGCGCCGGCTCGGCCACGAACAGGCGCGACAGCGCGGGCAGCAGCACCAGCGCGGTCAACGTCGGTACCATTTGCGCGGCCTCATACAAGCGGGCGGCGGCGGCATACACGCCCACGTCGTGCAAATCCCGCAGCCGCGACAGCGCCAGCACATCCAGCCGCGCGCCCAGCGCCACCAGGAGCGTGATGCCGAAGAAAACCGGCACCTCGGCAACATTGCGCCGTTGCAGCGCGCGCCGCACCAGCGCCCACCGCGGCACCGGCACGCGGCCGTGCGCCGCATAGGCCAGCGCCGCGCATACCCGCCCGCCGAGAAACACCGCCAGCACACCGGCCAGACCCCCGCCCAGCTCGACTGCCAGCACCGAGAAGCCCGTGCGCAGCAGCGATTCGACAAACTGGATGCGCGAAATGTCGGCCACCCGCTCGGCGCCGATCAGCACCGACTCGGCGACGATGATCCATGCCGTTGGCAGCAGCGCCAGCGCCAGCAGCACAAAGGGCAGCCGCAGCGCCTGCGGGTAGCCCCACCAGCCGACCGCGACCACCCCGAGCGCCAGCAGCACGGCGACCGGCAGGGCGAACACCAGCGCGTTGGTGGCCGCCACGGCGCGGTCGGCCGGCTCGGTGGCGCTGCGGCGAATCAGCGGCACCGACAGGCCCAGCAAGGGCATGAACTGGAGCAGGAAAAACAGGCTCATCAGCACTGAATAACCGCCCAGCGCTGCCGGCGCCAGGCGGTGCGACAAGGCCCAGAACAGGCCGTAGTTGAACACCGCCATGCCCAGCCGCGCGCCCATCGCCGAGCCCAGCGCAGCGGCCAGCCCGTTGGGCTTCATGACGGCACCCCGGGGCAGCCCGTCCGTGACGCACGGCGCTGCGCCTGCAGCGTCAACGCCTGCAACACGCCGGCAGCCAGCCAGAACTGGAACACGCGGATGTCGGCGTAGTAGTTGTCGGAATTGAGGAAGACGGTGTTGGCGAGCATCGAGCCGGCCAGGCCGATGGCCAGTGCGTAGGTGGCCGGGTCGTCCCAGTGGCGCACCTGCCAGGGCAGGCGCAGCCAGCACCACAGGAGGTAGACGAAGAACACCATCGCGGGCAGGCCGAGCTCAGCTCCGAGCAACAGGTAATGGCTATGCACGATGGACTGGCGCAGCGCGCGTTGGTAGTCGGCCGAGACGCCACCCAGCGCAGGCGACGTGTACTCCTGGTTGGCACGCGAGTACATGCCGAAACCGACGCCGGCCCACGGTTGGGCGCGGATGATGGTCGCGGCCTGGTCGATCATCAACAGCCGCGACTCGGTCGAGCGGTCATCGGGCTCGGTCAGGCGCAGCAAGGCTTGTGGATAAACGGCGACGAGGCCCATCAGCAAGACCGACAAGGCCAGCAGCGCCGCCGCGAAGTGGCGCAGCGCCAGCAGGCCACGGCGCAAGAAAACAACCACCACCAGCGCCGCGCCGGCCAGCGCACTGGCCCAGCCGCCGCGCGACAGTGTCAGCACCAGCAGCACGCTGGCAATGGCCAGCGCCAGCAGCGCGCCCAGCCACACCCGCCGCGGCAGTTGGCGGCCCAGCAGCGCCAGGGCCAGCGCAGGCGGCAGCACCAAGGTCATGTGATGCGCCAGCGAATTGGGGTGGATCAGGAAACCGGTGGCGCGGAAAGCTTCGCCGGCACCGCCGAAGGTCAGGTTGAACCCCTGCGCCAGCGCTTTGGCGCCCGGCAGGGGCAAGGGCGAATGCGTGGCCATTTGCGCCGCCGCGTGGATCGCCTGCAGCACCAGCACGAGCAGCGTGGCCCGCAGCGCCAGGCGCAGGTCGGCGGCGTCTTTCAAGGTGTGCGACGCAACGTAGAACGCCAGCATGGCCAGCGTGTACGACAGCGCGCTGCTGAGTGCCAGCGCGTCGTCCGGCGTGCCAAACGAACGCGCCCAGACGAGCGCGCAGAACACGCCGACCAGCGCGTCCAGCCGCGTCAGCGGCAGGGCCAGTCGTTCGCGCAGGGCGCGCTGCAGCAGCCACAACGCCAGCAGAACGACCGCCAGGTGGCCTGGCGTCACATACAGACCCGGCGCATAGAACTGCGGCCCGGCCACCACCAGCGCCTTGCTGATGCTGATCGGCGCGACGAAAAACAGCAAGGCGATCAAGGTGCGGCGCGGCTGGCGCTGGCGCACGGCGGCCACCAGCAGGGCCAGCGCTGCCAGGCCGGCCAGGCTGATAAGGGGTGGCACTTCGGCCAACGCCATGCCGGCGCCCAATGCCAGGAAAAGCGCCAGCATCAGGCCCAGCACAAGGTTGACAACCCCGGTCATGCCGATGCGCTTCATAACCGCAGCCCGGCCTCGCCCGCGGCCGTCACGTCGAGCGCAACGCCGCACGGCTTGGCCGGGCCTTCACGTGCCGCCCAGCCAGCGCGGCAACGCCTGAACATGCCGGTTCAACACCACGCCGGCCAGCCGCTCAGGCGGCACCCGTGCCGCGGCAAGCGCTTGTTCGACACCGCGCCGCGGCGTTTTGCGTGCGTTGAGCACCACCACCACGGCGTCGGCCTGCTGCGCCAGCGCGCCGCAGTCGGCGAGCACCGGGCCGTCGACGATGGTCAGCAGCATGCGGTCGCGCAAGGCTTGCAGGGCCTGCTGCACGGCCGCAGGCTGGAACAACAGCAGGGCGCTGGCACGTGGCAGCGGCAAATCGTTCGCCAGCCGGCCGGTGAGCAGACTGCCGTCGGTCAGCACCACTTCGCCGCTGCCCGACAACTGCGCGGCCAGACTGTTGCGCAAGGCGTTGGCGATCAGGCTGCGGCCCTCACGCGGGCGGGCGCTGGTGATGAGAAGAATGCGGCCGGCCGGCGGCGGCGCGCCCGCCTCAGGGGCCGGCATGTCGGCCAGGCCCAACCGGTCCAGCAAGGTCAGGCCCAGGCGGGCCATCAGCAAAGAATCGTCGGCATTCATGGGCAGCAAGGCCATCAAGAGGTGACAGAAGCACCGAGCAACTGGTGGCGCTCGCGCGGCGACAGCGTGCCGACCACCACCAGCACCGGCAAGCCGAGCCAGTGCTCGACCTCGCCGCGGCTGCGCAGCCGCGTGTCGAACAGCTCGCGCACGCCCGCCAGCAGCAGCCCGAGCAGCAGGCCAGCCAGCGGGCCGGCCAGCGCCAGCAGCGTGCGGCTGCGCCCAGGCGCGCGGCGTGCGGTGCTGGGCGGGTCGATGACGACCCGGCCGTCGACCCCGGTCGGGTTCAGCTGCAGATACAGCTCGATCTGATCGACCTTGCGCTGCAACTCCACGGCCCGCTCCTGCGCCACGGCGCGTTCGCGCTCGATGCGGGCGAACTCCGCTTCGGCCTGAACGCCAGCGCGCACGCTGGTTTCCAGCCGCTGGCGCGTGGCGTCGATGCGCCGGCGCAGGCCGACCACGCTGTCGGCCTCGTCGGTGTAGATCTGGCGTGCCTCGTCCAGGCGCTGCTGCAATTCGAGAGTTTGCGATTTCAGCTGCGTGACGGCCTGCGCATTGCCACCGCGCGAGGCGTCCAGCGCCAGGTCGAGCCGCAACCCGCCGCCGGGCGCACCGGCGGCGCGG
>JANXMO010000451.1 GCA_025354615.1 Burkholderiales bacterium
CACGCCGCCGCGGCGCAGGCCGAACAGCCCGAGGTGCACGTGCGGCCGAATGCGGCCGCCCAATACAGCCGCTTTGTCGAAGTCATGGTCGCCCTGAAGCAGAACGGGCTGACCAAGATGGGTGTCGTTGGCAGCGAGCAATTCATCGAAAAGTGAGGTTCCAATGAGCGCCGTGTTTCCGCCGCAAGGGTCGTTTCCTTTAGCCAGTTCATTCAGCAGTTCGTTTACCAGTTCATTCGACGGCTCACTGCCGCCACCGCCTACCGCAGGCGGCGGCAAGCGCGGCACCGGTTTGATCGCGGTGCTGCTGTTTCACGTGCTGCTGGCCTGGGCGTTGGCATCAGGCCTGGCGCGCGAAGCCGTGGAAATCATCAAGAAGCCGATTCAGATGGCCATCATTCCGGACGTGGTGGTGCCGCCACCGCCGCCACCACCACCGCCCAAGGTGGAGAAAATTCGTGAAATTCCCAAGCTGCGACAGGCGCCTCCACCACCGGCCTTTGTGCCGCAGCCCGACGTCAAGCCCACGGCAGCGCCACCCACACCGGTGATTCAGGCGGTGCAGGCCGAGGTGCCCAAAGAGCCGGTGGTGATCGCCGCACCGCCAGCACCAGCGCCCGCGCCGACACCCGCCGCGCCGGCGGTCGTCAAGCAGGAAGTCAGTTTGGCCTGCCCCGGTTATCAGCAGGTGCTTGCGCAAACGCTGGAAGACGCCTTCGACCGCGTCGGCATCGCCGGCACCGTGCGCACGCTGCTCAAAGTGCGCGGCTCGCAAGTGATCGAAGCCGTGCCGCAATCGGGCCCCAAGGAGTACTACAAATACGTGCAAACCGCCGTCAAGCGCATGCACTGCTCAGCCGGCGGTGCCGATGAAGTGCTGGTTTCGCTGGATGTTCAATTCAGGAGGTAAGCCACCCCTGGGCTGCGGCCGCCAAACCCTTCACGGCCCAGGAAAACCCGCACGCAAGCCGGCTAAGGCGGCATCTGCATCATCAACCCGCGGGCCGTGGTGCAACAGCGTTCCGGCCCCTGATCTGCGCACTCGGCGCAAGCGCGTCAACGCCCACCGCAGCGCATGCGTTGGTGGCGCGAGGCCGTTCAAGCACCGTCAAGGGCGCTG
>JANXMO010000677.1 GCA_025354615.1 Burkholderiales bacterium
GCCGCCAGCCTGGCGCTGGCTTTTTATGTGTTTGGCAGCTTGCAAAAACGCGTCACCACGCCGCTGGCGCGGATGACCGAAGTGGCGCGCGAGGTCATGGCCAGCCGCAACTGGGCGCTGCGCGCACCTGAAACTGATTACGAAGACGTGCGGGTGCTGGTCGAGGCCTTCAACGGCATGTTGTCGGAATGCGAGGTGCGCACCAACGAGCTGGAGCGTGAAATGGTGATTCGCCGCGAAGCCGAGCAAGGGCTGCGCCTGGCCGACCGCCGCAAAGACGAATTCCTGGCCACGCTCGCCCACGAGCTGCGCAACCCACTGGCGCCGATGACCAGCGCGGTGGCGGTCATTCAAATGCCGGCGGCAACACGGCCGGCTCGGGAAAAGGCCGTGGCCATCATGGAACGCCAGCTGCAGCACATGGTGCGCCTCATCGATGATCTGCTGGACGCATCGCGCATCGCCACCGGCAAGCTGTCGTTGACGCGCCAGCCGTTGGATTTGCCGGCATTGCTGCGCTCGACGGTCGAGCTGGCCCAGCCGCTGGCGCAGCGCAACGGGCTGGCGCTGTCGCTTGCCAGCGGGGAAGAAGGGCTTTTCGTTGACGGCGACAGCGTGCGGTTGACGCAGGTGTTCTCCAACCTGCTGCACAACGCCTGCCGCTACACGCCGCACGGCGGGCGCATCGATGTAGCCTTGCGCCGGGTCATGGGCACCGAGGGCGCCCCGGGTGTGGAGGTGGCCATTCGTGACACGGGAATCGGGGTCGCCGCTGAAATGCAGGACCGCATCTTCGACCTCTTCGAGCAAGCCGACAAGACGCTGGAGCGCGGCAGTGCTGGCCTGGGCATTGGCCTGACTTTGACGCGCCAGCTGTTGCAGCTGCATGGCGGCACCGTTTCAATAACCAGTGAAGGCCTGGGCCGCGGCTCGTGCTTCACGGTTGGGCTGCCATTGCTCGAAGCGCGAACCGCGGCGGCGGTGGTGACATCGGCGCCGGCGATCGACCCGCGCTCGCTGCGCATCTTGATCGCCGATGACAACCAGGACTTGACTGACAGCCTTGCCGAGTTGCTGCGGGTGTTGGGCCACCGCGTTGAAGTGGCCAGCGACGGCGAAGCCGCCGTGCGGGCGGCCGAGCAGCACCTGCCCGACGTGGCCTTGCTTGACATCGGCATGCCGCGCCGCAACGGCTACGAAGTGGCGCGCCACTTGCGCAGCCAGGAAGCGACGCGCGGCATCCAGCTCGTGGCCATCACCGGCTGGGGGCAGGCATCCGACAAGGAAAACGCGATGACCGCCGGATTCGACCGCCACCTCGTCAAGCCGATCGGATTCGAACAGCTGATCGAGCTGCTGGACGGGTTGTTTCAGGTCGCCTGAGCCCGGTGCTTGCAGGCGGCCGCTGTCATCACATCGGCACCGAGTCGAACTGCGCATAAACGTCGCGCAGCCACATTTTCAGCCGTTGCCGGTCCATCATCCCCAGTGGCGCGGTGTCGCGCTCGGTGTGGTTGGCGGCGTGCCAGAAGCTGCTGCTGGCGGCATCGATTTTTTGCGCGATCGCTGTATTCAATCGTTTCAGGTCGACGATGCGCGCACCCAGGTTGAGCGCCCGTTCCTGCTGCCCCGAACGCGTGAGCAAGCTGAAATCGTCGCCCCGCACCTGGTTGCGCACCAGCACGTACTGCAGGCGCGAACCGAAACGGTCGAGCAGCTGTTCGAGCAGCTCGACGCCGTCGCGTCCGGCATCCATCACATGCCAGTAGTGCAGTGAAAAGCCGTTTTCCGCCGCCAGCTCGAGCACGCCGGATTCGTCCATCCACTGCACCAGCGGGCTGTGTGTTTGGGCCGCCAGATCGACGAGGATGCGGCGTTCCGGCATTTCGACGGCCGCTTCAATGATGGCGTCGAGGGCTTCATAGCGGTCGATCAGTGCGGGCGATGCATAGCCGGCATAAAAGCGCATCAATGCGCCGTGCGAACGGTCGGTGTCGAAGCCGACGAACGGCCATTGCTTGTCGATCATGTACTGCGCCGCGAGCCGCGCGACCAGCGATTTGCCGACCCCGCCTTTTTCGCCGCCGATGAGATGAATGTTGGCCATGTGGGAACCTGTGCTGGTGAGCTGTTGTGAAGAGAAAAGAAAAACAAAAGGAACGAAGCGGATACAGACTGCGCCACCTCAAGGTGTCTCGGGCGGCGACGATGAAGGCGTCACGATGTCAATGGTTTTTTCGATCACCTTGCCGGTCACTCTGACACCCGTGCTGACCACCGCGCCGGTGACGGCAATGGCGGCGCCCGCCGCCGCACCGGCCACAGTGACCACCGCGCAGCCACTGCTGGCTGCCGCCACGGCCAGCGCCGCAAGGGTCAAGCGGCCACGTGTCGCCATCGTCAAACCGCCACCGGCGCCTTGATGGCGGGATGCGGCTCGTAGCCGGTCAGCACGAAGTCGTCCAGCGTGTAGTCGAAGACGGTCGACGGCCGGCGCGCGAACGTCAACGTCGGCCGCGGCCTGGGTTTGCGGCTGAGTTGCAGGGCCACTTGCTCCGCATGGTTGCTGTAGAGGTGGCAGTCGCCGCCGGTCCAGATGAAGTCGCCGACCTGCAGGTCGCATTGCTGCGCCAGCATGTGCGTCAGCAGCGCGTAGCTGGCGATGTTGAACGGCACGCCCAAGAACACATCGGCGCTGCGCTGATAGAGCTGGCAGCTTAGCTTGCCGTTGGCCA
>JANXMO010000472.1 GCA_025354615.1 Burkholderiales bacterium
AATTAAAGCTTTTTAGCTTTTACGACGGCGCATCGTGGCCAAGCCCAAGCCCAGCAGCGCAACGCCAACCAATGCGGTTGAAGAAGGCTCAGGAATCACCAAGCCGCGAATGTCGGCGCTGCCAGACAAGCACAGCGGGCCAGCCGGGCACTCGCTTGGGTGCGGCACAAACACATTGCTGAAAGAAGATCCGATTTGGATGTCGGACGGACCGCCGAATGCGGAAGCAATCGAGTTGCTATTGAAGTTGGCCGTGGCAATACCACCGCCCACCACGACGTCAGCCAGCCCGGAGCCATTGCCGACCGGATTGGCCAAACCGATGTTGGCGCCTTGCCCGATAAAGGTGTTGCCCAAAGCATCAACCGGGTGACCGGCGAGCGTCAGGAACAAAGTGCCGTCGGTAGCTGCAGCCAGATCTTGTGCCGAGTTAGCCGATGTAAACGGGTTGAAATCCTGGCCGCCGAAACCCAGGTAAAACTTGATAATGCCACCAGTGAAATTCACTTGCGTGGGTGTCAAAGCGGTCACGATGTAGTTGCTGAAACTGTAGGTCAGTTCGCAACCTGCGCACAGGTTGGAAATGGATGTGCCGTTGATTTGGGTGACTTCACCAACGCCTTTGAGTTCCTGGCCAACGCCGGTGATGACGTTTTCATAGATGCTGGCGACTTCGAAATGCGCATCGGTTGCAACTTGAAGGCCGCCGATGTTGACGAATGCAGCAGAAGCTGCAGATGCTGCCGTGGCAAGCGCCAGGGCTGACAGAGCGTGAAAAGCTTTTTTCATGGGATTCCTCGAGAATTCGTGGGTGGGGAGAGCTTGAAGCCTTTCTTTACGCAAAGCCCGTGCCACAATTCATCAAACGCATTAACGACAAAATATCTGTCGTCAAAGTCAATCAAAAGATCTTGAGTTTTGTGAAAAAAGACGCCAGCGGAATTCTGGATGAAGCACTTGTTGCACTGCAAAGCGAACTGGCCGCTTCGGCCGTTGCCAGGCGCGTTCAACGGCTGCACTGCATCGTCCTGGTGGCCCGTGGCCACAGCACGTGTGACGTTGCGGCGGCATTTGGATGCGATGTGCGGTCTGTTCAGCGATGGCTGCATCAGTTTAAGAAAAACGGCGCCGCCCATCAAGACGAAAAGGTGCGCACGGGCCGGCCTGCCTTGTTGACGGAGGATCAACGCCGACTGGTTGATGCATGGCTGCTTGATGCAAGCAGCGCCATGGGCCTGCTCGCATGGACTGGCACCCACTTGCGCAACGAGGTTTTGCGGTTGTTTGGCATTGAACTGAGCGTTCGGCACTGCCAGCGTTTGATTGCCGCCACCTGCCGTTCACATGCCGCACCGCACGAAAGCGCCGCTACAAAAAACTGACATTTTTACGACAGGTCTTTTGTCGCAAGAGTCGACTCAGGCGTGTTTTTATGTCGTTGATACTGAAATCGCCCTCGTAGCTGTAAAAATTTTCGACGCTACTGTTGGGTGTATCAGATGGGAATGAACTCTGTCAGGGATCGACGCTGCGTTTTGAAAGAAGCCGCTGGCGTTCCGTCGGCGTGCCCAATGCGAAACACCATGAAGGCACGGTCGCCCACCAGTTGTTGCCAACCTTGCTGCAGCGTTTGGCGCGTGGCGTGTGAAGCCCCTTGATCGGCCTCGTTTTGGAATGGCAACACGGTAGAGGCCGCCATCGGCTGCAGCACCAGACGCTGTAACGTGGCACTCAACCAAATGCGCTCGAACGCTTGGCCAGCCAAGCGTGCGCCAGAAGCAGGTTCTGATGACGAGACCACGACAACGCCGAGCGCCGGCGCTTGCCAGCACGGCCAATACCCGGCACGAAATCCAAGCAAGCGGTGCATCCCCAAATGATTCAACCGCCGCATCAGAGGCCAGTGCCGCAGCGCTCTGAATGCCGGGCGCATCAAGGCCTCAATTTCAAGCGACTGCCAGGGCAACCCGTGCGCGGCGGATGAGTGCCATTGAATGGCTGAAAAAAGCTCTTCATGCAAACTGCGCCGAAGAAATCGCTCGCTTTCGGCCAGCCAAATCAATTCCAATGCTTTTTTACGCTCCTTGCCCTGCAACCAAATCAGCTGGGCGCCGCCAACGGCGGCGGCTGCGGCGCCAAGCGCCATTTGTTGGGCCGGGGCCAGTGGCTTGCGGGAATAAAAGTGGCGGTTTGTTTGCCGCGTCATGATGGCCTGCGCCAATGGATCCGGCGCCAGGCCGGCCACTTGATCAAACGCAATGCGCGCCATGCGACGCCGCTGCACGGGCAGGCCGTTGACGGTTCCGGTTGCGAGCTGTTCATCGCCCCAGGCCCAGTCGATGGTGGTACGCCAGCCCAATTCACTGGCACGCAATTGCATGTTTTCCACTGCTGCGCCGAAAGCCATCAAGCCCAGCACGCGGCGGTGGCGCTGACTTTGCTCACCATCAGGGAAGTCAGGGGCGGCCCACAGATGAAGCGCATCGGGCGCATATTCAACACTGTAGTCCAGGCCGTTATCGGCTGAAGGCGCCCATCGGCCACTTTCAGCAATCGATTCCAGCTGGGTGCGGTGAAGGGGAAAAGAGAGGTTGGCAGGCTGCATGACGGGTTTCTCGACAGGGCCCTGAAAAAGAGGCCCTCGGTGACAAACACACTGTCGTTCTATTTTGCGGCCGCTGCCGCCTTGAAGCGCTTGCGGCCTATTGCCAGAGCCAGGCGCTGCAACACATGGCGATTGCCGCGGGGGCGCCAGGTGCGCACCAGCTTGTTGCGGTAGGCGTCGAAGTGAACGCCGTGCGGGGCGGCCAATACCTTGCCTCGGCGCAAAAGGATTTTCAGCGCTTCGGTGGCGGCAATGCCTGCACACAGCTGGCAACCCATGATGGTCGAAGGCCCGCGCCTTTCGCCGAAGTTGACGGTGGACGGGTCGACCAGGTAGCCGCGGTGCAAACCAGCAGGCGCCAGGCCGACCAGAAAGCGCAAGGCCTTTTCCTGATCGCTGGCGTTGCCCCACTGGAAATACTCTTCGAACGTCATGCCGCCCGGCATGAAATTGAGCAGGCCGGCGCCCATGCCCAGCGGCGCCACGGTGATGGCGGGAATGGATTTTTCGGCACAGGCGGCAAACGTCAACTGCCGCGCGGCGAACGCAAAAAAATCAAGCCCGTCGACATACAGGTCGACGCCATGGAGGAAATCGTTCAAATTGCTGGCGTGCACACCTTGATCGAAAACTTTCAGCTCGACGCCAGGGTTGATGTCACGCGCCATGGTGGCCAGCACATGAACCTTGGGCTGATTCACCGTCGACATCGCCGCACCCACTTGGCGGTTGAAATTGACAACCGCAAAGTCGTCCATATCGGCGATGTGGAAGGCGCCGATGCCCAGGCGGGCCAGCGTCAGCAAGTGCACGCCGCCGACGCCGCCCATGCCGGCAATCGCCACCCGCTTTCCGCGCAATTGTTCTTGCTCAAGCGCCGTCACCCAGCCCAGGTTGCGGGAAAAAGCGGCGGCATAAGTGAAGTCGGCACTCATGAACAGGAGCGCTGTCGACAGGAACGGGGATGTGCATGCATGTGATTTGTTTATCGTCACCAGCCTACGCAGCTTGAGCACGAGGGCTTCGCCTGCTAAGCGCCGAGGCAAATAAAAACCGCGCTGAAAAAACGTGACTTCATGCGCAATTCAAGCCGGTTTTCACCTCGGTCACGGGGGACCCAATGCCAACCAGCCTATGGCATGATTCGCATTGGTCCGGGTCACAACCGGTCCAATCCTGGTACCGGCTGCGCCGTCTGCGGCCTGCATCATGCCCCTCGTCATGGCCTTGTGCCAGCGTCGGCGGCTCCTTTTACATCTCCCCACATTTGGGATGCGCCATGAAGAACCTGTCCATCATGCCCACTCGCGGCATCCGTTGCATGCTGCTTGGTTTGTGCGTGAGCATTTTGACCGCTTGTGCCAGCGGTTCCCGCTTCCCGGCGGCGCCGCCACTGGCCTCCACGCAGGATTACAACTATGTGATTGGTGCGGGTGACACAGTCAACATCATTGTCTGGCGCAACCCGGAGCTGTCACTGTCGGTTCCGGTGCGGCCTGACGGCAAGTTGTCCACCCCGTTGATCGACGAAGTGGTGGCGCAGGGCAAAAACCCGGTCACCCTGGCGCGTGACCTGGAACAGTTGTTGGGCAAATATGTTCGTGACCCGGTGGTGACGGTCATCGTGACCAATTTTGTCGGGCCGTACAGCGAGCAGATTCGCGTGGTTGGCGAGGCGGCCAAGCCGCAGTTCCTGCCCTACAAGCAGAAGATGAGCCTGCTAGACGTGATGATCGCAGTCGGCGGCCTGACTGATTTTGCGGCGGGCAACAGCGCCACCATTTTGCGCGGCGCCGAAGCCGGCAAGGCTTACTCGGTGCGGCTGAAGGACTTGATCAAGCGCGGTGACATTTCGGCCAACGTCGAGATGAAGCCAGGCGACATTCTGATCATCCCGCAAAGCTATTTCTAAGCACTACTCGCATTCCCTCCAATGCCGGGCTGGCTTGATTGAACACAAAGACGCAATGCCATGGAAGAGTTGATTGGCCAGTTGTCCGCGGCGGCCCGTGGCATGTGGAAATTTCGCTGGCAGGCGCTGGCGGCGGCTTGGGTTGTCGGTGTGATTGGCGCGGCCATCGTGCTGCGCGTGCCAGACCGCTATGAGGCCACCGCGCGCATTTTTGTCGATACGCAATCGATTTTGAAGCCGCTGATGTCGGGGTTGGCGGTGCAGCCCAACGTCGAGCAACAAGTGGTGATGCTGAGCCGCACGTTGATCAGCCGGCCGAACGTTGAAAAACTCGTTCGCATGGCGGACATGGACTTGAAGAACGACACCCGCGCCAAACAAGACGCGACGATCGAAGCGTTGATGAACACGCTCGAAATCAAGAGCCTGGCGCGTGACAATCTTTATTCACTGTCTTATCGGAACGAAAACCCGGCCAAGGCGCAGCGGGTGATCCAGTCGCTGGTATCGATCTTCGTCGAGTCCAGTCTTGGCGCCACGCGCAAGGACACCGACTCCGCCAAGGTCTTCATCAACGAGCAGATCAAGAGCTACGAAACCAAGCTTGAAGAAGCGGAAGCCCGGCTGAAGGCCTTTCGTCTGCGCAACATCGACCTGCAAACGGGCGAGGGCCGCGATTCGGCGTCCCGCCTGGGTGAACTGAGCGCACAGCTCGACCAGGCGCGCCTGGAACTGCGCGAGGCGGAAACCGCCCGCGAAGCGGCCAAGACGCAGCTGGCCAACGAGCGCGCTCAGTCAGCCGCGGCCGGCTCGACGCAAAGCCTGCTGCAGGAATCCGCCATCACGGTGGCCACGCCGGAGATCGACGCGCGCATCGAGGCGCAAAAGCGCAACCTCGACAACCTGCTGCAGCGCTTCACCGACCAACACCCGGAAATCATCAGCACCCGACGCTTGATCAAGGACTTGGAAGAGCAAAAGCGAAAACAGACGGCCGAGCTGCGCAAGGCGGCGCTGGCGGCACCGCCCGGCAGCCCGGGCGGCTACGCCACCAGCATGGCTTACCAGGACATGAGCCGGATGCTGGCCAACTCCGAGGTGCAGGCGGCCTCACTGCGCGCCCGCGTCGGCGAATACACCGCGCGCTACAACCAGGCACGCGCCATGCTCAAAACCGCGCCGCAGCTCGAAGCCGAAGCCGCGCAGCTGAACCGCGACTACAACATCAACAAGAAGAACTACGAAGACCTGGTGGCGCGGCGCGAGTCGGCAGCGATGTCAGGCGAGTTGGACGTGGCATCCGGCGTGGCTGATTTCCGGCTGATCGACCCGCCGCGCGTGTCGCCCAAGCCGGTGTCGCCGAACCGCTTGCTGCTGTTGCCGCTGGCGCTTCTGGCGGCGCTGCTCGGCGGCCTGTTCACTGCGTTTGCCGGCAGCCAATTGCGCCCCACATTCCATACTGCAACCGATGTGCGTCACAAGATCGACCTGCCGCTGCTGGGCGTGGTCGGCCGGGTGATGAGCGATGCTGAACGGCAACATGAACGCGTCGATTTGTACCGTTGGCTGGGTGGGGCGGGCGGTCTGCTGGGCGCGTTTGCAATCGGCATGGTCGCGTTGACATTGCTGAGCGCTTGACCTTTCCCACTTTTATTTCTCCGGCACTTTTCCCGCAGGGCACACGATGAGCAGCCTGATTGAACAAGCAGCCAAGCGGCTGGAGCAAATTCGGCAGGCCGGCATCGAGGTGCCTGGTACGGCAGCACCGGCAGAAGAGCAAAAGCGCGTTGCCGTGCCGCCCAAAGCCGTTCTGGCTCGTGCGGTCGACGTGGAGACGCCTGACGATGGGCAAGCGTCATCGCGCCACATCGAGTTCGACTTTGCCGCGCTGGCAGCGGCCGGCATCGTGACGCCGCACGCGCCGCGCACGCAAATGGCCGACCAGTACCGCGTCATCAAGCGGCCGTTGATCAGCAACGCCATGGGCAAAGGTGCGGCGCCGCTGGCACACGGCAATCTGATCATGATCACCAGTGCGCTGGCCGGTGAAGGCAAAAGTTTCACCTCGGTCAACCTTGCCATGAGCATTGCCGCCGAGCTGGACACCACGGTGATGCTGGTCGACGCCGATGTGGCGCGCCCTTCGGTGCTGCGCATGCTCGGCCTGCCGGACAGCCCCGGCCTGCTCGACCTGCTCGAAGGGCGGGCCGACATGGCCGGCGTGCTGCTGCGAACCAATGTCGACAAGTTGACCTTGTTGCCGAGCGGAACGCCGCACCCACGGGCCACGGAATTGTTGGCCAGCGACAGCATGCGCCAGCTGCTTGACGACATGGCCACCCGCTACCCCGACCGCATCATCATTTTCGATTCGCCGCCGCTGCTGCTGACCACCGAGTCCCGCGTGCTGGCCACGCACATGGGCCAGGTCGTCGTCGTCGTACAGGCTGACAAGACATTGCAGGCCGATGTGCAGCACGCGCTGTCGACGATCGAGAGCTGCCCGGTGCGGATGATGTTGCTGAACCAGACGCGCAGCGATTCCCATGGCGGCTACGGTTATGGCTACGGCAACGGTTATGGCTACGGCTATGGCTACCAGAGCGAAAAAGCGGAGGCATGATGAGGATGGCCCGCCGTGTTGCCTCAACCCCTGGGCTGGCCCCGTTG
>JANXMO010000487.1 GCA_025354615.1 Burkholderiales bacterium
ACTGCACCCACGGCATCAACCCCACCCACACGACCGACGCCCACCGCGCCATCAGTCCAGCCAACCGCGCCGCCGCCTGCGCAGCCAACCGTGCTCACACTGCCGCCCGCAGCAGCCGGCCCGCTGAGGCCTGATGCTGCAGAGCCAGCCGCGGTTGATGCCCCAGCGATTGCCGCTGAGCAACCCGTCACCGTGGCCGCCGCCTCGTTGCCCACGCCCGCTATGGCAACCGACCACGCCGCGCCGCCCGCCAATGGCGACACGGAAATCCCGCTTTACAAAACCCGCATCCCGCCGCCGCTGACCTTGCATTACGACCTGCACCGCGGCCTGTTGAGCGGCAGCGCAACCCTCACCTGGCGCCCCGCGGGCGAGCGCTACGAGGCCCGCCTCGAGGGCCGCGTGGCCGGCTTCAACGTATTGACGCAGACCAGCCAGGGCAGCTTCGATGAAGCCGGCATTGCCCCGCACCGCTTCACCGACCAGCGCATGGGCCGCGAGGTGCGGGCGGCGAATTTTCAACATGACAAGGGCCGCATCACGTTTTCCGGGCCGTCCGCCGAATTTGCGTTGCTGATGGGCACACAGGACCGGCTGAGCTGGATGCTGCAACTCGCCGCGGTGGTCAGCGCCGAGCCGCGCCGGCTGCAGCCGGGCGGGAAAGTGGCGCTCTACGTGGTCGGCGCGCGCGCTGATGCGGCGATGTGGATCTTCCGCTGCCTGGGCGAGGAAATCGTCAACACCCCCGGCGGCACGGTGCATGCCGTCAAATTCACCCGGGAGGCGCAGGGACCCTATGACACCCAGGCCGACGCCTGGCTGGACCCGGCACGCCACGGCCTGCCCGTTCGCGCGCGGCTGGGAACAGGCTCTGACGGCGAAGTGCTGGAGCTGCTGCTGCGCCAATTGCAAATCGACTGATGGCCATGCAAAACGCGAGGCAACTTGCGAGACCACCCAAGCCCCTGGTTTGCGGTGTTTTCAAAAGCAAGACAGGCACGCGGGCTTGAAATTTGCGACCATGTGCCCAGTTGATGCACCAAGGAGATCTTTCATGCAGATGTTCTACAACAGTGACAGTTTTGCCGTGGTGCAGTTCGACATGCCGCCTCTGCCGCAAAGCGGCAGCGCCATCGGCCAGCCGTTGCTGACCCGCGGCGGTTTCGAAATCGTCGACAAGTGGACCCGCCGTGAAATTTTCATCCAGGGCGAAATGGCCGAGCGCTTCAAGGAAGGCGTCGACGCGCTGATTCAGACCCGGCCGTCGGAAGAAGAACTTGACGATTACATGAGTCGCTATGCGTCGTTGATGCAGCATCCCTTGAATCTGCATTGAGGCTTTGTGGATACGCTGACGTCGTGCAGTTGCACAAGATAAAACAAGAAGCGGCCACATGGGCATCAGTGTTGAAAGCGTCAGCCACTTGAGGCCATTGCCTCCCACAGTTGGTTGCTCTCAGCGCATGTCAATCTGGATGAAGATGCATTTGTTTCAATCTTTCAACCACGTCAGCTGATTGAATGCCATGGGCAGCGGCCGTCTGCTTCACGTCGTCTCCTCGCCGCACCTTGGATGCCGCATCTGAGCCGGCGCTGATGGCGGCCCATTCCAAATTCTTGATGCCCGCGCTGCCTTTGATGCCACGCTGTTCGGCAATTCGGGTGACGTCAGTGCCTCGATAGGCCTGCTCTGCTGCAGCTGAGCCTGGCTTCGTGATGTCGAGTTCCAGGTTTCGACGCCCACGCATTGAGCCGCCCAAACCGTACCGCGCCGCGATGGTTTCGAGGTTGGACCCGGGCTGCCGCGCATCGCGCAAGGCCCGTGAGTCTTCGCCGGTCGCGGCATTTGCCAAGGACTCCCGAGCCTCGTGGCCCACCAGACCATGGCTGTCCAACAGCGTTTTGATGTTGGCGCCGTTCATGGCCTCGCCATGGGCAGCACCGCCCGGGGCGCACAAAGCGGCTTGCCTGGCTACGAGGCCGGCAGGGCCGCTCTGAGCCGCGTCATGCAGTTCTTGCAGCAGCTTTGACCAGGACTTTGGAACGGTGGCAGCAATGTCCAGGAAATGGGCGATCGCAGTGGGCCTGTCTTCTCGGGGCAAAACAGAGATTTGCGCGCCCGGCGCAGCCAGCGGCATGCCGCGAAAATGCGGCTTGAGGTCCAGCACGGAATGAAGCGTGTTGGCGAGCAGCGGACGAGGGCTTGCGTAATGGTTGAATCTAACCAAGGTCGTCGCCTTTCGCGCGGCGACGCCAATGTCCGCCGCATGTGCCAGTTCCGCGCCGATCGCTTCTTCAATATCGGGATGTGCCAGCTTCAACCGCACAACATCTTTCGGCAGCGCATGCGCCGCGATGTTATGGACGACCCCAGGAGGAAAGTTGGAAAACTGTGTAAATGCGGCTTTGATTCTTTCACTCCACTCAGTCGACAACGCTTCAAACGCTGCTTTCTGACGGGCCCGCGAGCTCTAGGCAGTTTCTGCCGCAGGCGAAGCGCGTGGCGGCAAGCCGGCTGATGCAAGGTGGCCCGGCATGGATTCGGCGCGCTTCAATTTTTTTTGCGGCGCTGGTGTGTCCAGCGCAGCGGATTGCAGCAACGCTGCGGCGCTGTGTGAACGTTTGAGCGTGGGTCCTGCCATGGTGCGGCCTCCTCGTGATGTGGCCAGGCGCGCCGGCAATGGCCGGCGGCAAAGCGCCTACAAGATAAGCCGGCCCGCTGCTTGGCTCATCACGTCTTGCGATGCAGTGTGTGAAAACCCGAAACGCGCCGCTTGCCCGGCATCCGGCTCAACGCACCTCGTTTGATTGCGCCCGCGCGGCGCGTTCGGCCGCGGCTGCGCGCAGCGCTTTCAGCTTCTCTCGCGGGTCGACCGCTGCCACCGCTTCATGC
>JANXMO010000494.1 GCA_025354615.1 Burkholderiales bacterium
GTTGAAAAACGGTCCAGTGATCGCCCTGGCCGAAACCACAAGCGCTGCAATGACGAATGCCCCGCAGAACCCGACCGCTGCCGACGTAACGTCGGAAAAATTTCTGAATAGATTATGCATAGCTTATTAATTGAGATCAGATAAAATGTGAAAAATTAAATTAGCACTCTAATTTTTCGCAATTTTCTCCTAATGATTTTTCCCAAGAAATTTTTATGCCTGAATGCGAAAAAATATTTGTGGTTGTCCTACAACAAATTACCGCGCCCTCTGACAGTATAAATTCTGCTTCTTTTTAACAATTCAAGTCTGTTGGATAAAAGTTAAAAAATCAATGTTAAACAAGCTCGAGATAAATTGTATTTATATCGAAGTTCGTAAAAACACCATTCGGCAGATCTGAATGGTGTTGAACATTATTTTTTGTATTTTTTAATCAACCCTTGAAATTTTCGAAAAAATCTTATGAAGTTGAAAATAATTCCCGCTCTTGTCGTTGCCTGCCTTGCCGTTGTTCCTGTCTTTGTAAATGCAAAAGGCTGTTTGAAAGGTGCCGCTGTTGGAGGCGTCGGTGGTCATGTGGTTGGGCACCATGGTGTCTTGGGTGCAGCTGCAGGCTGTGCTGTAGGCCGACACAATGCTAATAAACGAGATGCAAAAGCTGCAGCTGAGCAGCAACCGACGCCGACAACGCCGCCTGTTCAACCGCAAAATAATCCAACTCCAAAGCCTTGAGGTTGGAAAAATATGAAACTGAAATCATTTCTCCGTGGTTTAACGTCTGGTGCGTTCTTGGCGACCGGTTTGGCAACGTGCTTTCCCGTCTCTGCCCAACCAGCTTCAGCGCCCACTGCAGGTAACGTTCCTGAACCGATCATTTTGATGGTTCCTATTGAGGTCTCCAGCAAAGCCTTGAGTTTAGGGTGTTGGGCTCAGCTTTACGATGAACGGAATTTCAAGGGTGAAATGACCACGTTGGTGGGGCCTGCTCAAGTGCAAACTGTCGATAAAGGCACAGGGCGCTATTTAAAGCGCAGTATCAATAGCTTGGTACTAGGACCTAAAGCGAAGCTCACCGTTTATGAGCATCAGCTTTTCAGGGACAAGTCAGTCGAGTTTGCAGCCAATGCACGAGAAGGTGGACTCATTAAAAAACTGGGCTTTGGCGGCCGTATCGAATCGTTGAAGTTACAGTGCGATTGAGCAAAAACAGTGGCGTGTACCTTGCGATTTATTTTGCAGAGTTCTTGGCGCTTTCGACAGCTCCGCTTAAGCGTTAATAAGGCGTTTTGACGGCTCAGTTTAATAACTTGACCTGAGTTAATAAATGGCGTGAGTAGCTCAATGACAGAGCGTCGGTGTGAAATAAGAAGTGCAACTTCTCATGCGAGTTTATTAGGCCTGGAAATAGGCCAGTGCGCCGATTACAAGTCCAATTCCGCTCATTACAAATACCGCCTTCTCCAGCCACCGTCGTTTCGTTAGCAGGGCCATGGCCGCCATCGCAATTGCGATTTGCAGTGCAGTCGTGGCTTGGGCCCAGCGATGGTGTTGATGCATTTGCGCTTCGCTCTTCTCATTGAACTCGATGGATTCTTTTTCGAGTTTTTCTGCGACCAGCTTGATCGCAGCTTTCTCGCTTGCATAGCGTTTCGCTTCGCTTTCAAAAACCGCTTTACGTGCGTCTGTAACTAGTTGAAAACCAAGTTCGCTTAGGTTTTGCTTACTACTTTTCGCCTGATAGAAGTTCCACTGGTTTGAGGCTTCAGTTTTTTTGATGGCGGCGTTGTTCTTGAACAAACCCGCATCTGCCTGAGTGGCCCCTGCCATGTACGAAAACGTCGCACCAACCGTTGCGAGGATCGCTGTCATTACCGCCAATTGACCAGCCATGCCCTTGGGCTCTTGCTCTGCCGCCTCGTCCATCAAGTCTTCATGTGTCCCACGAACTTCAAATTCTTCAGACAAGCAATTCTCCTCAGTGTTTAGGCAACGCTAAAAGGGCTACCGCCGAGGCGGCTGACGCTTTGATGCGAGATAAAGCAACAGACCGTTGCCCCGGCAGCCGTTCAAGGCGCTGAATTTAACAAGGCAGCAGGCCAACCAAATCTGGCTGGACTTGTTGGGCTTGCTCATCAGCTAAGCAGGCACCTACCCGGGGTTCATTCCCGCTGGACGTGGCCGAGGCTGCCAAGGGCGCCTTGCCTGACTTGCGTTGTGTGAAGCACGTTGACAGGTGCAAACGGGTTACCGGCTTGCCGCTGGCATTTATCGCCGGTTATTCAACAAGCTAATCGCGTTGTGATGGGTTCGTCAGCCAGCCTATGACCGCGCTAAGTGAACTTGGTCAGATTCATGCCCAACCTTTGCATTCCTCCCCTCTACACAAGAACATCATGAACCAATTGCCCGCGAGCAGTTTCACCGGCAGGCTGAATAAGTCCCGGACGTTACGCTGTCGTTCTGAATCATCAAGGTCATGTCAACAACGGTGAGCGAGACCGGCGCGCCGATTTCCTGGCAGTCAACAGGGGCTGGGGACAGGGCCGGACTCGGGTGGTTATGGCCGCGTTGCTGGCTGCCGCCCTGCTCACGCAACTGCGTACCCGCCCTACACCCCTTGGATTTATTGGCTGACGGTCGTGCTGGTCAGCGTGGTCGGCACGCAGGCGGATTGCAAGGCGGCCATTGCCAACCTGCTTAAAGTCTTCGACACGTTGCAAAGCAAGGTGTGAACGATGGCAAACCACATGAAAACGTCTACTGAACGCGCTTTGGACAAAGTACCCGATGTTACGCTAGGTTTCTGGCTCATCAAGATTGCAGCTACCACGCTTGGCGAAACCGGCGGCGATGCCGTCTCAATGTCCATGAAATTGGGCTACATGGTTAGGACGGGCATCTTCGCAGCGATTTTTCTGGCTGCTGTGGTGGCGCAGGTCAGCGCCAAACGCTTCTACCCTTTCCTCTATTGGACTACCATCGTCGCCACCACCACCGTCGGCACGACGCTGGCTGATCTCGCGGATCGTTCGCTCGGGATTGGGTACGCGGGTGGATTGAGCTTGCTGCTCGTCCTGTTGCTAGGCTCGCTGTTTATCTGGTATCGCACCCTTGGCTCCGTCTCGGTACGTACTGTCAGCGCGCCCAAGGAGGAAGCCTTTTACTGGCTGACGCTCATGTTCTCCCAGACGCTGGGCACGGCGTTGGGTGATTGGACGGCTGATACGGCGGGCTTGGGCTACACAGGTACGGCGTTCGCGTTCGGCGGGCTGCTGGTCTTGGTCGTGGTGGCCTACTACTAGACCAGCGTGTCTCGCACTCTGCTGTTCTGGGCTGCGTTCATCTTGACCCGCCCGCTGGGTGCCGTAATCGGTGATTTTCTAGACAAGCCGCTGAATGCGGGTGGCTTGGCGCTGAGCCGCTATTCGGCATCGGCCGCGCTGCTGGCCTTCATGGTGATTGCGATCTTGCTGTCCAGACAGCAAGCGGCCAGAACGGCACATTGAACAACGATTGGAAAGAGGAAGGTCGACGGATGCGCGTGTTGTTTATCGAGGAAGATCTGAGGACCGGCGAAAGGCAATGCGGTCGAATACCTAATCTATATGCGTGAGGGCGTCGCTTTCGCCCCGGTCGCAGTAGGCTCACTGGTGCCTGCGCTGCCGTCGCGCCGATTGTCGGAGGGCGGCAACGCGCGCGACACCATCGTATGGGGGTTGCTGCTGTTCGCAGCGGTCTGGCTCGTGCATCTTGCATACACGAGCTTGTCTCCACCGACGGACAACATCGAGCAACTGACCTGGCTTCACTCCATTGAATGGGGTTACTACAAGCACCCGCCGCTGCCTACTTGGCTGATTTGGGTGCCAGCAAAGGTCTTCGGCGCCAATGCATGGACCAGCTATGCGACCGGCGCTGCACTCACTTTGAGCTCCGTGTACCTCCTGTGGGGCCTGCTGTCCCGGCTGCGCGGGCAGACATACGCGGCACTGGCAGTGCTGGCAGTGCTGTGCATCACCTACTATAACGGACGGCTCTACTACTACAACCATAACGTGGTGCTGATGTTTTGCGCGACCGCCAGCCTGCTCCTGTGCTGGCAAGCACGCACTACTGGGCAACTGCGATGGTGGGCAGCGCTGGGCGTTGCGTTGGGGCTTGGGACGCTCGCCAAGTACCAGATCGCAGTCACGATGGCTTCGGTACTTGCTTTCTGGTTGCAGCAACGCGGTTGGCGGGATGCACGGCAGCGCGCAGGATTCTTACTAGCAGCACTGATTGCGCTGATGATTTTCGTGCCACACCTGATGTGGCTGCGTACCCATGACTTCGGGCCGATTGAATATGCCATGAAGTCGTCGTTGGGCGCCCACCTCGAGACTGGCGCGCGCTGGTCGGACGCCTTGCATTGGCTGATCGACCAGCTGCTCAATCGCGCCCTCCCGGCTTGGCTGCTGATCGGCGGGGCGGTTTACGCTTTGCGCAAACGCAAGGTATCGGGGCGCCGTTCCGTACTCGTCGCGGTCGATCCGAAGAGGGGCGATTCGGCCCGTATGCTGCTGTTGATCTGGGGTTTCGTACCACTGATTTTCATGCCATCGGTCGGGATTCTTTTTGGCGTCGATCTTCAGCTTCAATGGGGCACACCGTTTCTTTTGTTTGCCGTTCCGGCAGCTATGGAATTGGCGACTCGCCGTGTCACGTGGTCGCGCGTGCCATTGCGACCTGCACTAAATTCGTTCGTGTTGATTCAGATCTTGCTTCTTGTGCTGAGTTACCTCACGTCACCGCACGGGCCGGAGGCACTGCGTGCTCATCACTGGCGTGCGTTCGACAGCAGGGCGTTGGCCACGCTGCTTGAAAAGCCGGCACAAGCTTCAATTGCAGGAGGGCACATTTGTGTTGTGTCGGGTCCTGGTGCATCAGCCGGTGCGCTGGCATTGCACTTGACCGATCGGCCGCTGGTCTTGATCGACGGGCGCTTAGATCAAAGCCCTTGGATCAGCGCTGATCAATTGAAGAGTTGCGGGATGCTCGAGCTGCGCGAAGGACCGCCAGCGCCCGGTGATAAACCTGTCGGAAAGGAATTCCCGCTTCTTTCATGGCGAATCGTTCAACCACTGGGGGACTGGATGCAAAGCGTGGAGCTGCGGCAACGGGTTCACGGCGGCCTGAACAAGCGCGAGGCGCGCAACGCGCTGGCGAAGGCGGTGTAGTTCTACCGCTGTGCGAAATTCCCGACCGCAGCTTCGAGCGACAGCGGTACCGCGCAAGCGGTCTGAACCTGGTGACCGCCGCCATCGTGTTGTGGAACACGGTCTACCTGGAGTTAGCCGTGGCGGCGTTGCACGGCCACGGCAAACCGGTCAACGAGGACCTTGCTGCGCTACCTATCGCCGTCGGGCTGGGAGCATGCCACCTCACCGGCGGCTACCTGTGGCACCAAAACTCCCGGATCGGCAGCGGCAAATTCAGGCCGCTTCGGCCGCTGGCCAGGGCTTTGCGTACTTTGCGATCCGTTTTCTGGGACGACCCCCAAAGGTCCTCTAGACTGCAGTGCGCACTCAGTGATGCAGTTTTCTTTATGTAAACCTAGACGCCAATCAGAACGTTAGAACAACAGCTAGACGCTACTCACTGAATCCATACAAAGGAATTGCCATGAAAAAGACACTTACCGCTTGCGCTTTGGCCTTCACTGCTGTCATTGCAATGGCCCAAACCACCACCGACACCACTGGGGTCACCACCAGCACCGACCCTGCAAAGGCCGCTGCAGTGGAGCGCAAAGCAGCGGAGTTGAAGAATCAAGACCGAAATGTCGCGACTAACAATACAGCCCCTGTGGCTCACAAGGCTCGGGGCCATCACAGCAAGCGCCATCAAAAAAGCGTTGCGCACAAGTAAATTCGGAAGACGTAATGGCGACGGGGGGCATCGGCCCGCGACACGTAGTGGGCCTTTTGTCCTCGCTCGCCTTTCGACCGCCCGATGTGGCGCCCTGATCGTAAGCGTCCAGCCATCCCATCTTGATTCAAGCTGAAGGCTTGGTGAAGGTGTCCACCTATTTTGGAGGTGGACACTATGCAGACAGGTACAAAGACGCCAAGGCGCTGGCACGCAGATGATTTGAAGGTGCGGGTGTTGGCTGCATGCGCCGAGCCGGGCGCATCGGTGGCAGCGGTGGCGCAGGCGCACGAGTTGAACGCCAACCTCGTGCACAAGTGGCGGCGCGGGCGTGGAGCGGCAATGCTCACCACGGCCGGCCCGCAGCGCGGCGCAGTGGCGGCCAACGCAGAGTTCATCCCATTGACGCTGCCTGCGACCAGCGTCGCCGCCCCTGCCACCAACGGTCAGGTGGTCACGGCGCCGGCGGCCGACATCCGCATCGAATGGCGCCGCGGGTCTGCGGCCATCGCCGTCAGTTGGCCCGTCAGCGCAGCGCCGGAGTGTGCCCGCTGGCTGCTGCAATGCATGGTGGCGAAGTGATCCGCATTGACGCCCTGTGGCTGGCCAGGCAGCCCATCGACATGCGGGCCGGTGCTGACACTCTGCTCGCCCGCGTAGTGCACGTCTTCGGCTCGGCGCAGGCCCACCGGCTACCTCTTCGCCAATGCACGGGCCAGCCGCATCAAGCTGCTCGTGCATGACGGCTTCGGCGTGTGTTGCGCAGCCCGGCGCCTGAACGTTGGCGGCTTCGTGTGGCCGCGCGGCGTGCCCGAAGAGTCTGCGCCGATGACGTTGACGCAGCCACAATTCGATGCCCTGGTGCTCGGCTTGCCGTGGGAACGGCTCGCGCAAATGAGCGCCATCACGAGGCTGTGATTCATCGATTCACAGGGCTGCGATTGAGCCCTGACCGGCACGCCTCGAGCAATCCGAATCGGCCCGGATCGCCGCACCAATGCTCACTCTGCACAATGCGTTTATGCTCGAAGCGCATGCATTCACAGCCCCGCAATTCAAGGCCCAGGACCTGTACGGTCTTGGCCCTGCGGCGCTGGCCGAAGTGGCCGCGCAGATGCTGGCGCAGATCCATTCACAGAGCCAACGAATCGCAGCGCAAAGCCAGCAGATCGCCGAGCGCGACCGGGCCATCAAATTCAAGGACGCCAAGATCGAGCGCATTACGTTCGAGCTGGCGCGGCTGAAGGCGTGGGAGTTCTCGGCCCGCACAGAGGTGATGAACGCCGAGCAGCGTCAGTTGTTCGAGGAGACCCTGGCGGCCGACGAAGCCAGCTTGCAAGCGCAGCTCGAAGCGCTGCAAGCCCAGGCAACTTCACCCACAGAGGTGCCGATCGAGCCCAAGCGCCAGCCTCTGCGACAAGCACTGCCCGAAACACCCGGAGCGCGTCGTTCATCACCAGAAGCCCGAGAACACCACTTGCCCGACGGCCGACTGCGGCCAGCCGATGCAGCGCGTGGATGAGGACGTGAGCGAGCGGCTTGACATCATCCCCGCCCAGTTCTTCGTGCACCGCCACGTCCGTGGCAAGTGGGCCTGCCGGTGCTGCCAGATACTGGTTCAAGAGCCGGTCGAGCCGCAGATTATCGACAGCGGCATGCCGGCTGCGGGTCTGGTGGCGCACACGCTGGTCAGCCGCTTCGTCGATCACTTGCCGTACTACCGGCAAGACCAGAGCCCTGTGGCGCTGCAGGCGGTGCAGCGCATCGCACTGATCTACCGCATCGAGCGCGAGGCCCAGGGCTTGACGGCCGATGCGGCCGTGGGCGATGGGGCGCAAGGCCTGGCTGTTCGCCGGCAGTGAACTGGCCGGCCAACGTGCGGCCGTGGTGATGAGCCTGGTGCAGTCGGCCAAGCTCAGTGGGCACGACCCGTGGGCGTACCTCAAGGACGTACTTACCCGACGGCCGACGCACCTGAACAGCCGCATCGACGAACTGCTGCCGCATCGCTGGTCGCCGCACGACTGATCGCGTTGACAGAACATGCGGTACACCGTTCGTCAAGGTGGTGCCGCCAGCCTCTTACTGAGGGGGAGCGTAGGCTGCGATGCTCAGGGTGGCATGGTGGTGGAACCCTCGCCAGCCATGGCCCTCGTAGTGACCCAGCCCAAAGCCCTGCTTCAAGTCCTGGTAGTCGCGCTCGATGCGCAAGCGTTGGTACGCTGCGCTCACCAATTCGTTCAGCGGCGTGTCTTCGGGCAGCGTTGGCAAAGTGCACTTTACCGGCTCTTGCTGGTAGGCTGGCCACTGATGAGCAATCACTGAAGCGGTTGCAACCGCGCCTTGCCAGCGTTGCCACCGGCGCAGCGCAGCGAAGCTGCCCGCTAAGCGGCGCATTGCTACCTTCGCGCCAACTGATCGTCTGAAATGCTTGCTCGGGCAGCGACACAGCCAGCGCCTTGACACTCAATGGCTGCAGCTGTGGCGTACGCCGGGGCGTCACGGACTGCCGCCCCGTACCGCTATAGCGCTTGGGCGCCAACGGCTGAATTCCGGGCGGCCAAACCCACCAGCCGTCACTGCTAAAGTCTATCTGGGATACGACCCACTGGGCCACTCGCCTGAGCATCTGTGCATCGGACCAGTCAGCCTCGGCCACAAAATGATGCAGCGATTATTGATTCGGCAGCAACAAACTTGAATTTCTGGCATGCGCCGTCATGTTGGAATGATGGAAGCAGCCGACATGAGATCACTGTCGCATGAGGCGCGGCATGAGAAGCGCGTACAAGTGATCCAACTGCGTAAGGCGGGCAGGACGTACGACGAGATTGCAGCGCAGACTGGACTGAGCAAAACCGGTGTGTTCAACATCTGCAAGCGCCACGAGGCAGCAGGTGCAAAGGCGCTGAAGGACGCGGCGGGCGTGCGCTTGGGCATTGGGCGACGGCTTGACGCGACGTAGGAAGCCGAGATACGCCGGCTCATCACCAATCGCACGCCCGACCAATTGAAGATGCCCTACGCGTTGTGGAGTCGCACGGCCGTGGCGCAGCTCATCGAGCAGCGCTTTGGTATCTGCTTGGCTGTGCGCACCACGGGTCTGTACTTGCAGCGCTGGGGGTTTACGCCGCAAAAGCCCATGAAGAAGGCCTACGAGCAGTCGCCTGCTGCGGTAACGAAGTGGCTCGAGGAAGAGTACCCGGTGATTGCCGCGTGCGCCAAGGTCGAGGGTGCCGAGATCCACTGGGGCGACGAGACGGGCCTGCGAAGCGACGACGTGCGAGGTCGCAGCTGCGCCCCAAGGCCACACGCCGGTGATTCGGGTTAACAGCAGGCGCCATGGCCTGTCTGTCATCAGCACCAACAGCAAATCGAGGTATTCTACCTGCCCAGCTACAGCCCCGAACTCAATCCCAACGAGATGGCAAACGCTGATCTCAAGCAGGCGGTCACGAAGCAGGCAACTGCACGCACCAAGCTGCAACTGGTGAAGGC
>JANXMO010000506.1 GCA_025354615.1 Burkholderiales bacterium
TTCTCGACGTCGGCGGCGGCGCCACCGCCGAGAAAGTGACCGAAGCCTTCAAGATCATGCTGGGCAACCCCAAGGTCAAGGCCATCTTGGTCAACATCTTCGGCGGCATCATGCGTTGCGACACGATTGCCGAAGGCGTGATCGCCGCCTGCAAGGCCGTCAACCTGAACGTGCCGCTGGTGGTGCGCATGAAGGGCACGAACGAGCAGATCGGCAAGCAGATGCTGGCCGACTCCGGCCTGCCCATCATCAGCGCCGACTCGATGGCCGATGCGGCCAAGGCCGTGATGGCCGCGCTCGGCCAGTAAGCGCCCGCCTGCCCGTATTCAAGGACACGACACGACATGAGCATCCTCATCAACAAAGACACCAAGGTCATCACGCAGGGCATTACCGGCAAAACGGGCCAGTTCCACACCCGCATGTGCCGTGACTACGCGAACGGCCAAAATGCCTTCGTGGCCGGCGTGAACCCGAAGAAAGCCGGCGAAAACTTCGAAGGCATCCCCATCTTCGCCAGCGTCAAGGACGCGGCTGCCCACACCGGCGCCACCGTCAGCGTGATCTACGTGCCGCCGGCCGGCGCGGCCGCCGCCATATGGGAAGCGGTGGAGGCGGAGTTGGACCTCGCCATCTGCATCACCGAAGGCATTCCGGTGCGCGACATGCTGGAAGTGCGCAACCGCATGAAGGCCAAGCAAGCGGCGGGCGGCAAGACCACCTTGCTGCTCGGGCCGAACTGCCCCGGCTTGATCACGCCGGATGAAATCAAGATCGGCATCATGCCGGGGCACATCCACCGCAAAGGCCGCATCGGCGTGGTCAGCCGCTCCGGCACGCTGACCTATGAAGCGGTGGCGCAGCTGACGGAAATCGGCCTGGGCCAAAGCAGCGCGGTGGGCATTGGCGGCGACCCGATCAACGGCCTCAAGCACATCGACGTGATGCGCCTGTTCAATGACGACCCGGAAACCGACGCTGTCATCATGATCGGCGAAATCGGCGGCCCTGATGAAGCCGAAGCCGCGCAGTGGTGCAAGGCCCACATGCGCAAGCCGATCGTCGGCTTCATTGCCGGCGTCACCGCCCCGGCCGGAAAGCGCATGGGCCACGCCGGCGCGTTGATTTCCGGTGGCGCCGACACGGCTGACGCCAAGCTCGAGATCATGGAAGCCTGCGGTTTCACGGTGACGCGCAACCCGTCGGAAATGGGCCGTTTGTTGAAGGCGTTGTTGTAAAGGCAGGGGCTCGATGACGTACAAAAAGCCGCCTGCGGGCGGCTTTTTGTTGCCTGCGATGCCTGTTTGCATGTGGGAACTACGAAGCCGTTTCAATGGGCTGGCAGGCAAAATGCCACAGCTATCAAAACCCGAGAAAGTGCAGGCATGGATCTCAGTTCAGGAACTTTGTGGGGCGCGTTTGGCGCCATCGTGGCCGCCAACATTTTGCTGTCCGGCGACAACGCGGTGGTGATCGCCATGGCCGCCCGTTCATTGCCCCCCGCGCAGCGCAGCAAGGCTGTTTTCTGGGGCAGCGCGGCGGCGATCGCCATGCGCGTTGTCCTCACCATCGTCGCCGTGCAGCTGCTGCAGCTGCCGTTCCTGAAGCTGATTGGAGGTGTTGCACTGCTGTGGATTGGCGTGCAACTGCTGACCGACTCCGACGACGGCGCACACGTTCAAGCGCACGCCACACTGGGTGCCGCGGTGCGCACGATCCTGGTGGCCGATTTGGTCATGAGCGTGGACAACGTGCTGGCCGTGGCCGGCGCCGCCGACCGTGCGCCCGAGGCCTACCGCTTTCCTTTGCTGCTCATCGGGCTGGGTTTGTCGATTCCGTTGATCATCGCCGGCAGCACCTTGCTGATGAAGGTGATGGACCGTTTCCCGCTCATCATCACCCTGGGCGCCGCCTTGCTGGGCTTTCTGGCCGGTGAAATGTTCATCAGCGACCCGTTTTCCGCCGCCTGGGTGCACGCCCATATTCCTTATGCCGATTTCCTCGTTGGCGGGTTTTGCGCCTTGCTGGTGGTCGTCATGGGCAGCTGGCTGCGCCGCCGCCATGCGGCTCTTCAGCCGTCCGCTTGAGAGCAGCCAGTTCCCGTGCGTGCCGTTCGCGGGCTGCTTGAAGCCCTGCGCCACCGCTGGTCGAGCCTTGGCCCGGTTGCCATCGGGCTGACGCACTGCGCTGAAGTGGCGCCGCTGGCGCCGCAGCACGGCGCCACGCAACTGCCGGCAGGCACTCGGCTGGGGCCTTACACGATAGACACCTGCGTAGGACGCGGGGCTGTGGGCGCGGTTTACCGCGCAGTGGATGCAAACGGACAGGCCGTTGCGCTCAAGGTGCTGGTGCGGGCCAACGCTGCAAATGCCGCTGCAGCGCCCGTTGACGCCGATGCCTTCCCGCGCGAGGCCGATGCCGCCCGCCGGCTGCGCCACCCGAACATCGTGGCCGTGATCGCCAGCGGTGCCACCGACCGGCTGGCATGGCTGGCGCTGGCCCTGGCGCCGGGCCGCAATTTGCAACACCATACGCAGGCGCCGCACCTGCTGCCGCCTGCAACGGTGGCGGACATCGGCGCAGCGGTGGCCACAGCCTTGGCCCATGCACACCGGCAAGGCGTGCTGCACCGTGACGTCAAGCCAGCCAACATCATGTTCGATGCAGCCAGCAGCAGCGTCCAGCTGACCGACTTTGGAACCGCCCGCATCGCCGCCACCACTGACGACGCCGGCAGCGAAGCCACCCGCAGCGGTTTGTTGATGGGCACTGTGGCCTACATGCCGCCCGAGCAACTGCTGGGCGCACCACTGGGCCCGGCCAGTGATTTGTACGCGTTGGGTGCCACGCTGTTTCACCTGTTGACGGGCCAACTGCCGCATGCGGCCGACTCGTTGGCCTGCCAGATGAAAGCCATTCAACAAGCGCCCGCGCCCGACGTCCGCAGCCTGCGCCCGGCGCTGGACGCTGAATGGGCGCCCGTTCTGGCCCGGCTGTTGGCCAAACCGCCCGCACAACGCGGCGGTGATGGCGATGTGTTGGCCGCCCAGCTGCGCGCCCTGGCGGCTCGCTTGCGTGCGCCGCCGCCAGGCACGCCCGCGGGCAGTGGGCCAGCCGCCGATCCAGGGCACAATTCCGTGCTGTGAATGCAACTGACCCTCTCATCGCCCCAGTGCTGACAGCGCTGGCATTGGCACCGGCACTGCAATGAGCTTCGAGTTTTTCTGCGCCACCGACACCGGCCGCGCCCGCAGCAACAACGAAGACTCGGTCGCCGTTGACGATGATTCAGCACTGGCCGTATTGGCCGACGGCATGGGCGGCTACAACGCCGGTGAAGTGGCCAGCAGCATGGCCACCGCGTTCATCAAGGCGGAGCTGGGCCGCTGGCTGCACGAAGCCGCCGCCAGCGCCACCGACAGCGAAGTGCGCCGCGCGATGGACATCTGCGTCGACAACGCCAACCGCGCCATCTTCGATGCGGCGCACTCCAACCCGCAATACGCCGGCATGGGCACGACCTTGGTGGTCGGCGTGTTCCGTGAGGGCCGCTTGCTGCTCGGGCATGTAGGCGATTCACGCGGCTACCGCCTGCGCGGTGGCCAGTTGATGCAAATCACCCACGACCATTCCCTGCTGCAGGAACAGATGGATGCCGGCTTGATCACCGTTGAACAAGCGGCTTCGTCGGCCAATAAAAACCTGGTGACCCGCGCCGTTGGCGTGGAGGGCGCGGTGCTGCTGGAAACGCACACGCACGAGTTGTTGCCGGGCGATGTGTACCTGTTGTGTTCCGATGGTCTGTCCGACATGCTGGACGCCCCGACGCTCGAGCGCCTGCTCGGCCAAAGCTTGCCGCTCGAAAAAACCGCCGCCGCCTTGATCGATGCAGCCAACGCCGCCGGCGGCAAGGACAACATTTCGGTGATACTGGCACGTGGGCGCGCCGTTGCAGGCCCGTCGCGTTCCTGGTGGCCGTTCAAACGATAGCGCTTGAGGTGATGATGGGTAAATTGGTCGTGTCGCTCGATGGTGTGGTGATCAAGGAGGTGCAGATCACCAAGGACAAGACGACGCTTGGGCGCCGTCCGTACAACGACATCGTGATCGACAACCTGGCGGTCAGCGGCGAGCACGGCGTGTTGCAGATGGTCGGTGCCGACGTTTTCATCGAAGACCTGAACAGCACCAACGGTACTTACATCAACGGCAAGGCGATCAAAAAGCACCTGCTGTCGCACAACGACACGGTGGAAATCGGCAAGTACAAGATCAAATACTTGGTCGAAGACGGCACCGATTACGAGAAAACGATGATCGTGCGCGGAGCGCCTGCCGCCGCAGACGGTTTTGCCGCACCTGCCGCAGCGCCGCACACCGCGCCGTTTGGCGCGCCAACCGACTTTGCGCCGATGATGTCCACGGCCGCGCCCGCCAGCGCCGCCTCGATCAAAGTTCTCAACGGCGCTGCGGCGGGCCGTGAAGTCAACTTGATCAAAGTCGTCACCACGGTGGGCAAACCCGGCGTGCAAGTCGCTTCCATCACCAAGCGGCCCAGCGGCTATGTGTTTGCCCATGTGGAAGGGGCCGCACGCCCGACAGTCAACGGCAACCCGTTGATGGCGGAAACGGTGCCTCTGCATGACGGCGATGTGATCGAACTCGCCGGCACGCGGATGCAATTCGTCAACGCTTGAGTTGCCAGCAGCGCCGCGAGCGAGGCCCGGCTTTGTTCCATCAACGGGCACGGGCGCTATCCATCGTTTTGCAATAACGTGACAGGGTTCACGCAGCAAGCCGCTGCGGGCCACTTCCCCGTTTTTGTGCACAGGAAATAAGGCTTGCTGGCTTGCATCGCCGTGCCAGCGCCTGCACCATCGGTAATCCCTCCTGCCAAGCGGCAGGCGCTCTGCTGCCCGAAGCAGCGCCTGAGCGCAAACCGACTCGCTTTCCTTCGACACGACACACATGACCACCGTTCGCGTACTGGGCTGCTCAGGCGCCATTGCCGCCGGTTGCCGCACCACGTCTTTCCTGCTGGGCGACACCGTGCTGATCGACGCTGGCACCGGCGTTGGCGACCTGCCGCTTGAAGCGCTGGCCCGCATCGACCACATCCTGATCAGCCACTCCCACCTCGACCACGTGCTGTCCATCGGCCTGCTGGCCGACAGCGTGATGCGCCTGCGCACCGCGCAGCGGCGCCCGCCCATCTGCGTGCACGCCTTGCCGGAAACGCTGGCGGCGCTGCGCGCCCACATCTTCAACAACGTCATCTGGCCCGACTTCACCTGCCTGCCCTCGGCCGCCACGCCCACGTTAGAACTGCGCCCCTTCTCGATTGGAGACCGGCTGCAGGTCGACCGCCACACCGTCGAAGTGCTGCCCGCCGCGCACACCGTGCCTGCCGTCGGTTTCGCCGTTGACGGCGGTGCCAAGGCCGCCGGCTGGTGGGTTTTCACAGGCGACACCGGCCCCAACCCCGCGCTGTGGCAGCGCCTGGCCCAACTGCCCATCGCCCACCTCGTCATCGAAACCGCCTTCAGCGACGAAGAACGAGCCCTCGCCACCGTCAGCCAGCACCTGTGCCCGGCTGACCTTCAACACGAACTGGCGCAGCTGGCAGGCAGCGTGCAGGTGCACATCACTCACATCAAGCCTGGCGAACAAGCGGCGGTGATGGCCGGCATTGCGCAACTTGAAACGCCGCATCGCATTGCGCCATTGCAGGCGGGCCAGGTGATGGTGATGGGTGACAAGATTTCGAAGGGCAGCTGACGCTTTGTGTCAACAGCCGA
>JANXMO010000521.1 GCA_025354615.1 Burkholderiales bacterium
CATCGAAGACCAGCCGCTGCAAGCGCTGGCCCAACGCCACGGCACCCCGCTGTACGTCTACTCGCGCAGCGCCATGCTGGCAGCGCTGCAAACCTACCAACAAGCACTGCACGGCCGTGAGCACCTGGTGTGCTACGCGATGAAGGCCAATTCCAATCTCGCGGTGCTGCAGACATTCGCCCAGGCCGGCTGCGGCTTCGACATCGTCTCCGGCGGCGAGCTTGACCGCGCGCTGGCCGCGGGCGCCGACCCGGCCCGCATCGTTTTTTCAGGCGTTGGCAAAACACGCGCTGAAATGCACCGCGCGCTGCAAGCCGGGCTGCGCTGCTTCAACGTGGAAAGCGAAGCCGAGCTGGAGGCGCTGTCCGCGGTAGCCGTGGCGGCCGGCCGGCCAGCGCGCATCAGCTTGCGCGTGAACCCCGATGTGGATGCGCAAACCCATCCCTACATTTCGACCGGCTTGAAGGGCAACAAATTCGGCATCGCCCATACGCGGGTGGTCGAGGTTTACCGGCGCGCGGCGGCGCTGCCGGGCATCGAAGTGGTGGGCATCGACTTTCACATCGGGTCGCAGATCACCGCTGTTGCGCCGTATCTGGATGCGCTGGACCGCTTGCTGGACCTGGTCGAGGCCGTTGAATCGCATGGCATTGCGATCCACCACCTGGACCTGGGCGGCGGCCTGGGCATCACTTATGCCGATGAAACACCGCCCGGCGCCGGCACGCTGATCGCCGCGCTGCTGGCACGCCTCGATGCACGTGGCCATGGCCACCGCGCGCTGCTGCTGGAGCCCGGCCGCTCGCTGGTTGGCAACGCCGGTGTGCTGCTGACCGAAGTGCTGTACCTGAAGGCGGGTGACGACAAAAGCTTCTGCATCGTCGACGCGGCGATGAACGACCTGGCCCGCCCGGCGATGTACGAAGCCTGGATGTCCATCGTGCCGTGCAAGCTCCGCCAAGACGGCGCGCAGGCGGTATGGGACGTTGTCGGCCCGGTCTGCGAGTCGGGCGACTGGCTGGGCCGCGACCGCACGCTGGCGGTGCAACCGGGCGATATGCTGGCCGTGCTGTCCGCCGGTGCCTATGGCATGAGCATGGCCAGCAATTACAACAGCCGCGGGCGCGCCGCCGAGGTGATGGTCGACCGCAGCGCCAGCTGGGTGGTGCGCGATCGCGAGCAGCCGGCCGAGCTGTTCAAGGGCGAGCACCTGCTGCCTGCCCCGCCAGCCGCGGCTTGAAGCGGCCGCGGCCCGCAGCACTCACGGGCGCTTGGCGCTGCCGGTTTTCCATCCCTGTTCATCCCAAACGGCCTTCTTCCGCCGCATGGCACGCCAGCTGCGCGCCGTTGAAGGGCCGCAGCGCGGGTGACTCGCTTCGGCAGCGGGCGTTGGCCAGCGGGCAGCGGGGATGGAACGCGCAGCCTCGCGGTGGCGCCAGCGGATTGGGCAGCTCACCCTGCAGCGGTGCGCGCGGGTGGCCGCGCATGCGCACGTCAGGGACGGCATCTAGCAGCAGCCGGGTGTAAGGGTGGCGTTGAGCGGCCGTCGACGGCGAGAACAACACCGGCTGGTCAACGAGCTCAACCACCCGGCCCAGGTACATCACGCCCACGCGGTGGCTGACGTGGCGCACGACGGCCAGGTTGTGCGAGATGAACAGATATGTCAGCCCACGCTCGTGCTGCAAGTCCTGCAGTAGGTTGAGCACCTGGGCCTGGACGGAGACGTCGAGTGCCGACGTCGGCTCGTCGAGCACCAAAAATTCCGGCTGGCTGGCCAGTGCACGGGCAATCGCAATGCGTTGGCGCTGGCCGCCCGAAAACTGATGCGGCCATTTGTGCATGTCGGCAGCGTCCAGGCCCACCGCCTGCAGCAAGCCGGCCACGCGCGCCGCCAGCTCGCCAGCGCCTGCGACCAGCCGCTGCTCGACCAGCGGCTCGGCCACCAGTTCGCGCACCCGCCAGCGCGGGTTCAGGCTGGCGTAGGGGTCTTGAAACACCATTTGCAGCCGCCGGCGCAGCGCCGCAGCCGTGCGCCGGCGCTGAAGCGCGGCGGCCATGTCATGCCCGTCAAACAGCACCTGGCCGGCGCTGGGCGTGTACAGCCCGACGAGCAGCCGCGCCAGCGTGCTTTTGCCGCAGCCCGACTCGCCGACAGCGCCAGCGTTTGCCCACGCGCAATGGTGAAACTGACATCATCGACCGCCTGTAGAAACTGGCGTGGCTGGCCGGCCAGCACCCGGTTCAACCACGGTGCGGACACGTCGAAGCGCTTGCTCAAGCCGCGCACGTCGACCAGCGCGCCGGCATTTGCTGCGGCCGCGTTCATGCCGGGTGCCTCTGGTCGTCCGCATGCAGCCAGCAGGCGGCGCGCGAACCGCCGGCGGCCAGCAACGGAGGGCGTTCGGCCTGGCAGCGCGCAAAGGCATGCGGGCAACGCGGGTGAAAGGCACAACCCGCGGGCACGGCGCCCGGCCGTGGCATCACGCCGGTTATGGGCTGCAGTCGCTCGCGGTCGGCGTCCAGCGAAGGCAGCGCGGCCATCAGGCCGGCGGTGTAAGGATGGGCGGGCTGCAACAGCACGTTGCGCACCGGGCCGGTTTCGGCGACGCGCCCGGCATACAGCACGACGACGCGGTCACAGGCTTCGGCGACCACGCCCATGTCATGCGTGATCAACAAAATGGCGGTGCCCTGTTCGCGGCACAGGCGCTTGAGCAAGGCGATGATTTGCGCTTGCAGGGACACGTCGAGCGCGGTGGTGGGCTCGTCGGCCACGATCAAGCGCGGCTGCGGCGCCAGCGCCAGCGCAATGGCCACGCGCTGGCGCATGCCGCCCGAGAACTGGTGCGGGTATTGCGACAGGCGCTGCGCCGCGCCGGGAATGCCGACTTGTTCGAGCAGCTCAATGGCCCGCTCCTCTGCCTGCGCGGCGCTCAACGGCAGGTGGGTGCGCAGCGTTTCGGTGAGCTGGCGGCCGATGGTGTACAGCGGGTCGAGTGCCGTCAGTGGGTCCTGGAACACGGCACCGATGTGGCGGCCACGCAGGCGCTGCTGCGCGGCGCCGTCCCGCGCGGCGATGCGCTGGCCGTCGAAGAAGATATCGCCGGCGCAGACCCGGCCCGGCGGCTCGACGAGGCCAATCAACGCGGCGCCAGTCAGTGATTTGCCTGCGCCCGATTCGCCGACCATGCCGACGATTTCACCTGCATGGATGTCGAACGACACGTCGTCGAGTGCCCGCAAGTGGCCCTGGCGGGTGGCGAATTCGACGCCCAGGTTTTTGACTTGCAGCAGCGGCGCCATCGGTCAATTCAACGCTGGGTTCAGCGCATCGCGCAGCCAATCGCCGAGTAGGTTCACGCTCAGCGCCATCACCATCAGCGCGGCGCCGGGAAAGACCGTGATCCACCATTCGCCAGAAAACAAAAAATCGTTGCCGATGCGGATCAGCGTGCCCAGCGACGGCGCGGTCGGCGGCACACCAACGCCCAGGAACGACAACGTGGCTTCGAGCGTGATGGCGGTGGCCACCTGCAGCGTGGCCAGCACCAGCACCGGGCCCATGACGTTGGGCAGCACGTGGCGGCGCATGATGCGCAGCGCCGGCACGCCGATCAAACGGGCCGCCTGCACATAGTCCTTGCGCCGCTCGACCAGCGCCAGCCCGCGCACGGTGCGGGCATACGGCACCCAGCCGGTGATGGAGATGGCCAGCACCAGCACGGCAAAGGCCAAAGCATCGGGCGCATCCGGCCACAGCGCACGGCCGACGCCGTCGATCAGCAAGGCCACGAGGATGGACGGGAACGACAGCATGGCGTCGCACACGCGCATCAAAAAAGCGTCGAGGCGGCCGCCCGCATAGCCTGACAGAAGCCCCAGCGCCACACCAGCCAGCACCGACAGCACGACCGACGCGCCCGCCACCGCCAGTGAAATGCGGGCGC
>JANXMO010000572.1 GCA_025354615.1 Burkholderiales bacterium
GCATGAACCAACCTGCCAAGAGCTACTACCGCGTGATGCTGGGCCGCCAGAGCGTACATGCCACCCAATGCCTGGAGGCTGGCTTCATCGGCGCCGACTACGGCATTGAACAGGACCTGAGCAGCAAGCTGCCTGAGGAGTGGCGGCAATTCAATGCAGCTTTCATCCCGGTGTTTCTCGCCGCCAACCCCGGCAAGAGCAAGATCGCGGCAGGCCTGGCCTGCGGTGCTTTGTGGACAGTAACCAAGGGCATTCAGGCAGGTGACATCGTGCTGTGCCCGGATGGCAACGGCCGTTACCAAGTGGGCGAGGTGCAAAGCGGCTACCACTACGCGCCCGGCCAGGTGCTGCCGCACCGCCGCAGCGTGAACTGGCTGGCCATCGCGATCGACCGTGCGGCAATGAGTGAGGCGCTGCGCAACGCCACCGGCTTACCAATGACAGTGACCAACGTTACTGATCACCACGAGGAAATTGAGCAATTTCTGGCCGCACTGTCCGGTCAAACCTTGTCCAATGTCGTGGCTAGCAACCCAGTGGTCGAAGACCCGGTGGCCTTCGCAATGGAAAAGCACCTGGAAGACTTCCTGGTGAGGAACTGGGCGCAAAACGAGCTGGCGCAGCAATTCAAGATTTTCGAAGAAGACGGCGAGCTGGTCGGCCAGCAGTACAGCACTGATGCCGGCCCCATCGACATCCTCGGCATCAGCCACGACGGCCAACGCCTGCTGGTGGTGGAACTCAAACGTGGCCGGGCCTCCGACGCGGTGGTCGGCCAGATCTTGCGCTACATGGGTTACGTGAAAGAACAGCTCGCCGAGTCGCACCAGACGGTGGAGGGCGCCATCATCGCGTTGGACGATGACCAGAAGCTGAGATGGGCTTTATGTGCTGTGTCTGGCATCAGTTTTTATCGCTACCAGATGAGCTTTAAGCTCGTCAAACACGGATGAAGGGCAGTAGGCCATGAGCCAGGAAGGCCAACTCCGCGACCAAAAGTCTTTGCGAGCCGTCACCGGCAAGACGGCCGATTGGAGCGAGCTGGCCAAGGACTGCGTTGCCTTTGCCAATGCCATGGGTGGACAGCTGATACTGGGCATTGAGGACAGCAAAGACTTGCCGCCCGCCGACCAGCACATCCTGGCAGAGCTGCCTGACACGCTGCGGCGCAAGCTGGCCGAGCGCACTGTCAACGTCACTGTATTGCCGGATGTAATTACCGCAGCGAATCGCGGTCAGTACATTGCACTGCGCATCCCGCGGGCGCTGAATGTGGCTTCCACCACTGATGGCCGCTTTTTTCTGCGCGTGCCAGCACGCTACATATGAGCCCCCGAAGAGATGAAAGAGACATGAGCACAGATATTAAGGAAAACCTGCACTTCGATGTCAGCACGGGTTTGAAGCGCGTGCTCGGCCGCGAGCTGATCACCGACGATGAAGTTGCCATCTTCGAACTGGTCAAGAACTCGTTCGACGCCGGGGCCGATACCGTACATCTGAACTTCGGCAAGGATCGCATTGTCGTCGCCGACAACGGCAGCGGTATGACCTATGACGACCTCACCCAAAAATGGCTGTTCGTCGCGTACTCGTCAAAGCGAACCGAGCGTCCAGAAGACGATTTCCGAAACGTGGCAGCAGATCGCCGGCACTTCGCGGGCAGCAAAGGCATAGGGCGCTTCTCATCCGACCGGCTCGGCAAGCAAGTG
>JANXMO010000580.1 GCA_025354615.1 Burkholderiales bacterium
GCCCTGGCACCAAGCGGTTGGCCGACCCTTCGCGCACGGCCAGCCGCACTTTTGCCGGGTCGTATTCATCCGGCACCGCTTTCAGAGCGTTTGCCGTGCTTCCCAGTACCAGCGACTGCCCGCCGCCCAGGAACACGCCCAGGCTGCCGTCATCGGCCTCCACGGTGGTCACGCCGATGTACTGGTTCACCTCATTGAGCAAACGGTTGCGGGTGTCGAGCAAGTCGTTCGGCGAGTGGCCGGTGCCGTTGAACGCAACGATATTGCTGTTGAGAGTAGCAATCTGCTTGGCCAGGCCGTTGACGCTGGCCACCGCGCTGCGCACGTCGTCGACCACGGCGCTTTGCAACGCGGACACCTGATCGCCCGCCGCCTTGAAGCGCGATGCCACGTCGACCGACTGGCTGACGATGACCTGGCGCGCCGACGCATCGGCCGGGTTGTTGGCCACGTCGACAAACGCGTTGAGCAACTGCCCTGCCGCATAGCCCAGCCCTGTTTCACCTGTGGTGAACACGCCTTCGAGCTGCGTCAGCTGGTCACGCCGAGTGGTGTCGGCCGCCGATGCTGCCTTGGTGGCATTCGCCTGCGTCGTCAAGAACTTGTCATAGCTGCGCGACACCGTGACGATATCCACACCCTGACCAAAAAAGCCGGCGCCGGTGTACTGCCCGCCTGAGTTGGCAAGTTGCGTTTCCTGGCGCGAGTAACCGACCGTGTTGGCGTTGGCAATGTTGTTGCCGGTGGTCTGCAGGCTGGCATAGTTGGCCGTCATGGCCCGCATGCCCAGGTTCATCAGCGCCGAGCCGCTCATGGCGTGACTTTCGCTTTCATGTCATCGCACGCTGCAGCCGCAGCATCGTGTTCATCATGCGGGTGAGCTTTTCCGCGTAGGCCGGGTCGGTCGCGTAACCGGCGCGCTGCAGGCCGGCTGCGAAACCGGCGGCCGAGGTGTTGCCCGAAGCCACTTGCGCCACCGCGCCGGCGTAGCGAGAGCTTTCGGTCATCAACTTGGCATAGTCGCGGAAGGCTTCTTCATACGATCCATAAGCGCGAAATTTGGCCGCCACCTTGTGGGGTGTCCCATCAACATACTCGGTGGTCGTCACGGTGGCCACCGGCCCGTTCCAGTTGCCACCGGCTTTGATGCCGAAGACGTTGAAAGACGTCGAACCATCGGCATTCTTGATTTCGCGCCGGCCCCAGCCCGACTCGTGCGCCGCCTGCGCGACCATGAAGTTGGCCGGAATGCCGGTCTGCGCCGACACCGCCTCGGCCGCCGCCGAATGCCGGCGCACGAATTCCGCCTGCCGTGTTGCCACCGGCCCGCCGACCTGCGCCAGCCCCGCGTTGCCCGCCGGAGCGCCGGCCGCGGCGGCCGGCGCCAAAGCGGCATTGACGGGTGCACTCGAAGCCGCCACGGGCCGCACGTCGGCCCGCCCGTTCATTTGCCGCTCAAGTTGGCGCGCAATCACGTCGCCCAGGCCGCCGGGCAAGCCGGTCATGCGGGTTGCAAACTGCGTATCAAGCATGTCGGTTGCGAGCTGGCTGCCAGCGTTGTCGAGCATGCCGGTGGAAGCCACGCTCTTGCGCATGCCCTTCATCAACTCCTGCATGAACAGGCCTTCGAACTGTCGCGCCGCTTCCTTGACCGCCGACTTTGGGTCGCGCGACGCCGTCAGGCGCAAACCGTCGATACCGCGCGCATCGACGTTGAGCGCATTGCTCGCGCCCAGCGACAGGCTCGACATGGACAACGGCAGCGATGACGGCGTAGGCATGTCAGATCACCTCGATTTCAGCGTTCAGCGCACCGGCGGTTTTCATGGCTTGCAGAATGGCCAGCAAGTCCATCGGCGTGGCGCCAAGCGCGCTCAAGGCTTTCACGACGTCAGCCAGCTTCGTACCGGCAGCCAGCTGTATCAGCGTGCCCGGCTCCTGCTTGATCGAAATGTCGGCCTTCTCGGCGACCACCGTCTGCCCGCCGGTCGACAGCGCATTCGGCTGGCTGATCACCGGCGTGGAACTGATGGTCACCGACAAATTGCCATGCGCCACCGCGCACGGCGACAGCGTGACCGACTGGTTGATCACCACCGAGCCGGTGCGCGCGTTGACCACCACGCGCGCCGCTGGCTGCGCCAGGTCGAGCGTCAGGTTTTCGATGTCGGCCATGAAGGCCACGCGGGCCGACGGCGAAGCCGGCATCTGCACCCGCACCACCCGGCCGTCCACGGCTTGGGCCAGGCCCTCGCCCATGCGCTTGTTGATGGCGCGTGCCACTTCGCGGGCGGTGTTGTAGTCGCTCGAATTGAGGTCGAGCTGCAGCGTGTCGCCCTGGTTCATCGGCGTTGGCACGGCGCGTTCGACGGTTGCGCCCTCGGGCACCCGCCCGGCGCTCAGGTGGTTGATCGTGACCTTGGAGCCGCCAGCCGCCGCGCCTGCGCCGCCGACGATCAAATTGCCCTGCGCCAGTGCATAAATCTGCCCGTCGGCGCCTTTCAGCGGCGTGGCGATCAGCGTGCCACCGCGCAGGCTTTTGGCATTGGCCAGGGACGACACCGACACGTCGATGGTCTGGCCTGGTTGGGCAAACGGTGGCAGCTGTGCGGTCACCATCACCGCGGCCACATTCTTCAGCTGCATGTTGGTGCCAGTCGGCACGGTGACGCCCATCTGCTGCAGCAGGGCGTTGATGCTCTGCGTCGTGAAAGGTGCGGAGGTTGTCTGGTCGCCGGTGCCGTCAAGCCCGACCACCAGGCCGTAGCCGATCAACGGGTTGCTGCGAACGCCCTGCACGCTGGCGATTTCCTTGATGCGCGCCGCGTTTGACGGGCTGGGCCACCACAAGGCTGCCGAAGCGATGATCCAGGCCAGCGCCATCAGGGCGCGAAGCAGCCGCTCTGTCTTGTCCATGAAGATCGGTGTTTGCATGTTGAACCGATTCTGAGTGGACTTAAAACGGCAGAACGTTCAAAAAGAATCGTCCCAACCAGCCAATTGCATTGCTGTCGGCCTGGGCGCCACGGCCGCGTTGCTCGATGCGGACATTGGCGATCTGCGCCGAGGCCACGGTGTTGCCCGGCTGGATGGCACGTGGGTCGACCTGGCCGGAAAAGCGCAGCACGTCGACGTTCTGGTTGACGCCGATCTGCTTCTCACCGGCCACCAGCAAGTGGCCGTTGGACAGCACGCCCGTCACCGTGGCGGTGATGGTGCCGGCGAAGTCATTCGTGTTTTCGGTGCTGCCCTTGCCGGCAAAAGTATTGCTCGAGGTGCCAGCGGCACTCGCGCGGTTGAACGAATTGGGTGAGAGAAACGGCAAGGCCGTGACGCCTGCGGTGACCGCGCCGGTCTTGTCGATCGAACTGGTGCTTTTTTGCGTTGCGCTGACCTTTTCGACGATTTGCACCGTCAGCGTGTCGCCGACGAGGCGGGCGCGGTGGTCTTCGAACAGCGGCCGGTAGCGGTCGGCCTGAAAAATCGCACCGTTGTTGAGCGGCGCCGTGGTCAGGGGTTGCGGCAGCGACGCCGTGGGCTCGGCCACATCGACATGCGCGCGCGGGCTCAGCGCATTGAGTGACTGGCAGCCTGCCAGCGTCAGCAGCATGCAAGCCGTGCCAACCGTCCGGATCATGCTCACAACTGCCCCAGCTTTTGCAACATCTGGTCGGATGTCTGGATGGCTTTGGAATTCAACTCATAAGCCCGCTGCGTCTGGATCATCGCGACCAGCTCTTCAACGACGTTGACGTTCGACGTCTCGACGAAGCCTTGCTGTACCGGCCCCAGCGAGCCGGTGCCCGGTGCGCCGGAATTGGGTGTGCCAGAGGCCGCCGTTTCCGAAAACAGGTTCTGCCCTTTGGGATCGAGACCAGCCGGGTTGACGAAGCTCGCCAGCTGCAGCTGGCCGACCGACTGCGGCGCGGCCTGCGCCGGCAGCGTCACGCTGACCGTGCCATCAGTGGCCACCGTGATGCTGGTCGCGGTGGCTGGAATCGTGATGCCCGGCTGCACGGCGTAGCCATTGTTGGTGACCAGCTGGCCGGTGGCGCTGACTTGGAACGAGCCGTCGCGCGTGTAGCCAGTCGTGCCGTCCGGCATCTGGATCTCGAAAAAGCCGTTGCCGCGGATGGCCAGGTCCAGCGGGTTTGACGTCTGCGTCATGCCACCCTGGCTGAAGTTGCGCGCCGTGGCCACGGCACGCGTGCCCAGGCCGAGCTGCAAGCCGGTGGGCAGCGTGGTTTGTTCGGTGCTGTTGGCGCCGCTTTGGCGCAGGTTCTGGTACATCAAGTCTTCGAACACAGCGTGCGAACGCTTGTAGCCGTTGGTCGAGACGTTGGCCAGGTTGTGCGAAATGGCGTCCAGCTGCGTTTGCTGGGCCTCCATGCCGGTTTTGGCAATCCACAGAGAACGAAGCATGGCGCGTCACTCCTTAATTCAGGGACAGCAGTTGGGCGGCGGACTTTTCATCGCTCTCGGCCGTTTGCATCAACTTCATCTGGGCTTCGAACTGCCGCGCCGCCGAAATCATGGCGACCATGGTTTCGACCGCGCCGACGTTCGAGCCTTCAAGCGCGCCGTCCTGCAGCCGCGCGGTGGCGTCGGCCGGCAAGTCGCCGTCGGCAGCGCGGAACAGGCCGTCTTCGCCGCGCGTCAGCGGCGTCTCGGGCGTCACCAGCTTCAAGCGGCCCAGCGGCGTGGGCCTAGCGTTGCCGACGGTTGCACTGACTGTGCCGTCACTGCCGATGCTGATTTCGCTGTTCGGCGGTGCTTGCAGCGGCCCGCCGTCGCCCAGCACCGGCAAGCCGCTGCGTGTCGTCAGCGTGCCGTCGGACGACACTTCCAGCGAGCCACCGCGCGTGTAAGCCTCGGTGCCATCGAGCGACTGCACCGACAGCCAGGCGTTGCCTTTGAGCGCCACGTCCAGGCTGCGGCCGGTGGTCGCCACCGGCCCCGGCGTCGGGTCATAGCCGGGCGTGGTTTCGAGCGCGAACACGCGGGTGCTGGCGCCGCTGCCCTGTACCGGCACAGCGCGAAAAGCCTGCAGTTCGGCGCGAAACCCGGTCGTCGAGATGTTGGCCAGGTTGTTCGTCAAGCCGTCCTGCCGCAGCAGCGTGGCCTTGGCGCCGGTCATCGAGGTGTAGATCATGCGGTCCATGGCGGCCCTTCAGGCAGGTGCAGTGGCAAGGCGTTCATCAGCGCAGGTTGACCAGTGTTTGCAAAACCTGATCCTGCGTTTTGATGGTCTGCGCATTGGCCTGGTAGGTGCGCTGCGCCGTCATCATGTTGACCAGCTCGGCGGTCAAATCGATATTCGATTCTTCCAGCGCACCCGACTGCAGTGCACCGAGGTTGCCGGCGCCGGGAATGCCGACGATCGCGTCACCCGAAGTAAAGGTCGAGGCCCAGACGTTGCCGCCCATCGGCTTCAAGCCCTGCGGATTGCGAAAATTTGTCAATTCGATCTGCCCGGCGGCCTGGCTTTGGCCGTTGGAATACGTGCCGGTCAGGATGCCGTTCTGCTCGATCGTTACGCCCGTCAGCTTGCCGGCCGTATAGCCGTCCTGAGACATGTTGGTGACGCCGAAGGGCGAGCCGTAGTTGGTCGAATTGTTGAAGTCGAAATTGATATTGACGTCCAGCGTGCCCACGCCGCTGGCGGTGGTGGCCGCGGGAATCACGTAATTGCCGGTCGCGCCACTGATCGGTGCACCGCCGGTTGCGGGGTAGATCAGCGTCGTCACGGGCAGCGGGTTGGCGTTGGTGCCGGCCACGGCGTTGCCATTGGCGGTGGCGTACACGTTCCAACTGACGTCGCCCGTTCCAGGGTCCACAGCCGCCTTTTGAAAATAGTAATTCATCGGCAGGCTCTGGCCTTTGGCGTCGTAGACGGTGACCGATGTGGCGTTGTTGTAGGTCGTCGCGTCGCTGATGTTGACTTGTGGCAAGGTGGCCGGCAGGGTGATCGAGTCGCGTGCATCCAGGTTCATTTCGACCGTGTTCTTGGTCGTCGGGATGGGCGCCACGCCGCCAGTGGGCAGCTTGAGCGCCACTGCGGTACCCGGCTGAATGACGCCGCGTGCGTCCGCCTGGTAGCCCAGCAGCTTCAGGCCGGAGTTGGTGACCACATAGCCGTTTTTGTCGAGCTGGAACTGCCCGTTGCGGCTGTAGACCGTGGGGTTGGCGCCGTCACTCAGCTCGAAGAAACCGCTGCCTTTGATCGCCACGTCCATCGTGTTGGACGTGGTGCTGATGTTGCCCTGCGAAAACTGCTGTGTCACCGCAGCGAGCATCACGCCAATGCCGGGCAAAGCCGGCCCGCTGACCGCATTTGCATACACATCGGCAAATTCAGCTCGCGAGGCTTTCGCGCCGTAGGTCGTGGCATTGGCCACGTTGTTGCCGATGACGTCGAGGTTTTTGCTCGAGGCGTTGAGTCCGGACAGGCCTTGTTGGAAAGTCATGATGCGGTCCTTGGATAGAGGAAGTGAAGCGTTTGCAAAGGGTTGGAAAGCAAGTGGCGTGGGCGGAACGGTCAGTTCAATGCCTTGACGGAGCTGTAGGCGACCGAGCCTGATTTCTCGAGTTCCAGCGTCAGCGCGCCGCCTTCGGTGCTGATGGCGGTGACCTTGTCCTGCATCAGCGGGCTGGCCGTCACCGCAGCAGCGCCTGAGTTGGCGGTCACGCGGAAGCTCAGGCCGCTGGTGTTGTCGTATTTGCCGGCCGGCCAGCTGAAGGTGTTCATGCCAGCGGTTTGGGCACCCAGATCAAGTGTGCCGATCACGCTGCCGGCGCCATTGAGTACTTCAACCTTGACAGCATCGGCCGCCGCGGCCAGCTCGAAGCCGCCTGTTCCAGCACCGTCTTCAATCGCCAGCCGGTTGCCCGCAACCACCACGTCACGGCCGACCAGCGCGGCGCTCTGCAGCGCCTGCATCTGCACGAACTGACCCGACAGTCCTTCCACCGTGCCGTTGAGCTTTTCAATACCGCTGACGGTGTTGATCTGCGCGATCTGGCTCGTTACCTGAGCGTTGTCCATCGGGCTCAGCGGATCCTGGTTCTGCAGTTGCGCCACCAGCAGCTTGAGGAAGCGGTCGGAACTTTCTTTTGCAGTCGAGCTGTTGGCCGTCACGGCGGCAGCACCCGCAGCGCCTTTTGCGTTGCTGGCGTTGACGGCGGAGAAATCGGTGATCGTGGTCATGCGGTTGCCTTTGAAAGTAGTCAGTCAGTCAGTCAGTCAGTCGTTCACTGGCCCATTTGCAGCGTCTTCAGCAACAGCGTCTTGGCGGTGTTCATCACCTCGACGTTGTTCTGGTACGAGCGCGAGGCGGAAATCATGTTGACCATCTCCTCGACCGCGTTGACGTTGCTGTAGGTCACATAACCGTCGGCATCGGCCTGCGGGTGCTTGGGGTCGTGCAGGCGCCGGCCGGGCGACGCGTCTTCGGTGATCGAGCTCACCGTCACACCGGCTGCGCCGTTGTTGCCTTCCATGTGCGTTTGAAAAGTGACCTGGCGGGCCTTGTAGGCCTGCCCGTCGGGCCCGGCCACGGTGTCGGCATTGGCCAGGTTGGAGGCCACGACGTTGAGGCGCTGGCTTTGCGCGCTGACGGCACTGCCGGCAACGTCAAAAATGGTCAACATGGACATGCGGTACTCCTTTGGAACCGGGCGTCAGTCAGGCTCTCGCCTACTGGCCCTTGATGGCTGCAAGCAGCGTTGACACATGGCCGTTGATGAAACGCAATGCGGCTTCGACCTTGACGGCGTTGTCCGCGAAGCTGGCGCGTTCGCGGTCCATGTCGACCGTGTTGCGGTCGAGGTTGGTCTGACTGGGCGTCGCGTAGAGCAAACCGGTTTCACCGGCAGCACCCATGCCCAGTGCAATATGGCCCGGCCGCGCCGCGGCGGAAGCCGGCAGCACCAGGCCTTGCGCGGCGCCGGTGGCTTCACGCAGGGCCTTGGCAAAATCCATTTCGCGGGCCTGGTATCCCGGGGTATCGGCGTTGGCGATGTTGCTGGCGATCAAGCGCTGGCGCTCGCTGCGCAGGGTCAGGGCATGACCTTGAAAATCGATGCTGTCTGTCAACTGGTTGAACATGGCGGCGACCCCGGACGTTGGCTCTCTGAGGTCATTGTGGTGACGCGAGCGGCCTGACATGAGCCGGAAAAACAAGCCTTTCAGCCGCCTGTTCGCCGCCTGGCACGGGCCCCTTTTGCGGCACCATGGCGGCATGAGGACCCTCTTCTTCAGCATCTGCTGTTTCCTGTGGCTGTGCGGCGCAAGGCCGGCTGCTGCCCAGAGCATGGAGCCGCCCGTCAACTGGGCTGAACAGGTGACGCCGCAACTGCAGCAGTTGGCGCAAGAAGGAACCCGCTCACTCGGCGCCTCGCAAGCCTGGCGCATCGAAGTGCAGGTCGGCGCGCTCGACACCCGCCTGCGGCTGGCGCCTTGCTTGCGCATCGAGCCCTACCTGGCGCCCGGCGCCCGGCTGTGGGGGCGAACGCGGGTAGGCTTGCGCTGCACACAAGGGCCGACGCGCTGGAATGTGTCCTTGCCGGTCACGGTCAAAGTTCATGGGCGGGCCGTGGTGGCGGCCGTGCCGCTGGCTGTTGGCACGGTGTTGATGGCCAGTGACCTGACTTACGGCGACATCGACCTGGCCGAAGAAGCCTCGCCGCCGCTGGCCGACGCGGCGCTTGCCGTCGGCCGCACGCTGCAACGCGCGCTGGGCAGCGGCGAAGGCGTGCGCCAGGCGCATTTCAAACCGCGGCTGTGGTTCGCCGTGGGCGACACGGTGCGCGTGCGGGCCGCGGGCGACGGCTTCAGCGTGGCCGGCGAAGGCCAGGCGCTGACGCGTGGGCTGGAGGGTGAACCGGCGCGTGTGCGCACCGAAGGCGGCCGGGTGCTGACCGGCCTGCCGGTGAGCGACCACCGCATGGATGTGCCGCAATAAAGCCCAAAGCAAGGCTGAAAGCCCTCGCCTGTCGAGACATTGGTAAAAAGCTCTAAAGTCGCTGCGCGTGCTGCCGAAAAAATTCACATGTTGAAAGGCAGCGCAGTTCCGCAGCCTGATGGAGAACCTCATGAAAATTGGTCAACCTGCTGACAAGCCTGCCACCCAAGGGGTTGGCACTGGGCGTGCCGCTTCCACCACCGGTTCGGCTGCGCCTGCGCAGCCGGCTGGCGAGGGCGTTGAATCAAGCGCCAAAGTGGCTTTGTCAAGCGCCGCTGCCACCTTGATCTCCCAACAAGATGTTGATGCCGAATTCGATGCCGAGAAAGTGGCCCGTGTGGCACAGGCGGTCAGCGAAGGCACTTACAAGGTCAACGCCGAGGTCATCGCCGACAAGCTGCTGTCCAACGCACAAGAACTGCTGGGCAAGGTGGCTCCATGACCACTGCGGGCGAGCCCGGTAGAGAAATACAGGACCCCGAACTCGAGGCCCGGGTACAGGCCATCGAGTTGCGGCTGAGCGGCTTGGGCGAAGCCTTGCGCTCGCGCGACTCGCTGGCCGTTGACACCCAGGCCAGCGAGCTGCACCAGGCTTTGTCACGCGCTGTCGACCAATTTGCGCTGGCCGCGCGCAGCGGCAGCATTTCACCGGCCTTGCGCCGCCGCCTGGCCAGTGCCAGCGGCCAAGTAGCGGCTCAGCGCGAAAGCCTGGCACGCGCCACCGCCGCGCTCGACCGCGCCATTGATGTTTTATTGCCCCGCGAAACACCGCAGGTGTACTCACCTTACGGCGCCGGGCGCAGCACACGCAGCGGCATTGCCAGCGCCTGAGCGCTTTTTTGCGTCTTTTCAGCGCTTGACGCGCCCTGCAAAGCGCGCCGATACTGGACACAAACACAGCTTCCAACAAGCCTTTCGTGTCCTCCGGCGCCCATTTTTCCCTGCACCCGCTTTTTCCTCCTCGTCTGACGCTGGACAACCCGCCACGGCTGATCGCGCACCTCGACATGGACGCGTTCTATGCCGCGGTCGAACTGCTGCGCCGCCCCGACTTGCGCGGGCAACCGCTGGTGATTGGCGGCAGCCGCAGCCACGCGCCGCAGCGGCGTGAGGCTGATGGCGGATCAACCGATGGCCGGCTGTGCGACTACCTTGGCCGCGGCGTCGTGACCACGGCCACCTACGAAGCGCGGGCGCTGGGCATTCATTCCGGCATGGGCTTGATGAAAGCCGCACGGCTGGCGCCAGAGGCGTTGCTGCTGCCGGTTGATTTCGACGAGTACCGCCACCGGTCCCGGCAATTCAAGGCAGCGGTCCGCGCCCTGGCGCCGGTGGTCGAAGACCGCGGCATCGACGAAATTTATATTGACTTGAGCGCGCAGCCCGGCACTGTGGCTGATGGCGGCTGTGCCGTTGCACAGCGGTTGAAAGACGCCGTGTTCGCGGCGACCGGGTTGAGCTGCTCGGTCGGCCTGGCGCCCAACAAGTTGCTGGCCAAAATCGCCTCCGATCTTGAAAAACCAAACGGGTTGACGCTGTTGACGCATGCCGACCTGCCCCGCCGCATTTGGCCTTTGCCCGTAAACAAAATCAACGGCATCGGGCCAAAGGCGGCTGCGCGCTTGGCAAGCCATGGCATTTCCACCATCGGTCAACTGGCCGCGGTCGAGCCGCTTTGGTTGATCACTGAATACGGGCGCAGCTACGGCGCCTGGCTGCACCGGGCAGCGCACGGCCGCGACCAGCGCCCGGTGGTGACCTTCAGCGAACCCAAGTCGATCAGTCGTGAAACGACATTCGAGCGTGACCTGCACGCCGTGCGCGACCGCGGCGAGCTGACCGCCATTCTCGACCGGCTGTGCCTGGCACTGGCCGCTGATCTGGCCCGCAAAGGTTATGCCGGCCAGACCATCGGCATCAAGCTGCGTTTTGCTGACTTCAGCATCGTCACCCGTGACTGCAGCCTGCCCGCCCCGGCCCGCGAAGCGCGCAGTTTGCGCAGCGCCGCCAGCGAGTGCTTGAAGCGGGTCGACCTGACGCGGCGGCTGCGTCTGTTGGGCGTGCGTGCGGCACGGCTGGTACCTTTGACCCGCTTGCACAGCAGCCTTGTGCCAGCGGTTCAGCCTGCAATCGCCACATGGCGTGGAACATTG
>JANXMO010000581.1 GCA_025354615.1 Burkholderiales bacterium
GACACCAACGACCGCATGGTGGCCGAAGGCAAGATGACAGCGACCCATGCCGACGTGTTGCTGGGCATCACCAAGGCGTCGTTGTCGACCGACAGCTTCATCTCCGCCGCCTCTTTCCAAGAAACCACGCGTGTGCTCACCGAAGCTGCCATCATGGGAAAGCGCGACGAGCTGCGCGGCTTGAAGGAAAACGTCATCGTCGGTCGCCTGATTCCCGCAGGCACCGGCATGGCCTTCCACCAGGCCCGCAAGGTCAAGGAAGAAATGGACGACGCCGAACGTCGCGCCATCGTGCTGCAGGAAGCCGAGGAATTGGCTGCGGCACAGGTGGCCACGGTCGACGCCAACTTGGAAGCAGGGGAATAACCGCGCTGCCAGGCGGACATTGTTCTGTTGACGGGTGAGGACTTACTTTCTTTAAAAGGCGGCTTCGGCCGCCTTTTTTTATGCAGGCGTTTGCAAGCAAGGCCGCACGTTCCGGCAGGCTTGGCCGCTGCGATGGCGTGCCGTCTGTAGGAGCTGCCACACAGGCGCTCAAGCCGGGTTCTCTTCGATGGCAAAAAGCGCTCTGCTTGTGCTGCACGAAGCGGCGCAGTCATACAGTTTTCTCTACAGTAATGCCGGTTTGGCGCACTTGTTTTGCCAATCAGGCTTTCTTGTCGATGACCGTTTATCAGCCGGACGAAATCATCGGTCACAACTACCGACTCCTGGGAGGTCCAGACACCGACCGCAACACGATCACGTTGACCCGCGATCAGTTCGACGCCCTGGTGGTGGGCTTACCGTGGCAGCGCCTGGAGCAACTCCGGGTCATCACTCGCATGTGAGGCCGCACTGGATCGACTCGCACTTGAACGGCCAATCCGAGGCAATCGGGCGAAGCCCCGATTCATGCTCGACGCCCAAGCTTGAACAATGCCGCATGCTCGACGTGCAGGCCATCGACCCCCAGGCGCATGAACGCCGAGCAGCGCAGCCTCTTCGAGGAGACCTGCGCGGCCGACCAGGCCAGCCTGGAGGCGCAGCTCGCTGCGTTGCAAGGCGCAGCTGCGCAGGCGCAGACCAGAAGGCGGACAATCAACCCCGCCGCGCGCCACAGTGCGAGGCCTTGCCGGATCACCTGCCACGCGTGGAGCAGCGCGTCGAGCCCGAGGGCGCCTATTCTTCGACAACGCGCTTCGAACGCCATCGCCGCACACCACATCGCCTCCATCCCGTTCGCCATGTAGGCGATGCTCGAACACCAAGCAACTCAACTCAAGGTGCCGCGGCCAGACGCTTGCCGTGCGCACGTACTTCCCGGTTTCCAAAGAAGTGACACGTGCCGACACCGTGGTGCTGCGCGCCAGCGAGCGCAGAGGGCACGAGCGCATCTTGTGGTCGACGACCGGCGCGAGTTGGCCGGGTTGTCGGTCGACATGCTCAAGAGCCTGGGCTATGCCGTTGACGTGGCGCACAGCGCACTTGAAGCGCTTGGAAAAGTTCGGTCGCTGGAAACGTCGCAGTTCCCTGAACTGCTGTTCTCTGAACTCATCATGCCCGGTGGCATGAACGGCTTTGTGCCGGCCCGTGAGATACGTAAACAGGTGCCGCGCATCCGTATTTTGCTGACCACCGGCTTCGCCAGCTCGTCAGACGGGGTCAACGCCGATGAAGGCGTTGCGTTCCAAATTTTCAAAAAACCTTACCGTCTGGCCGAGTTGAGTTGGCCCGCCGTGTGCGAATGGCGCTCGACGGGCCAACAGGAACCTGTATTTGATGCGGCCCGTAGAGGTTTCACCACTGCTGCTGTGCAAGCCTGCTCACAACAACCCTTGCCGGACTGACTCCAAAAAGACAAAGCGCGCAATGATCAAATGGCCCAAAGACGACGGATGGATGTCATCGGAATACAAATACTTGAAAGCCGCGCCGCTTTGAACCAGCGTTTTGGAAGAACAGAACAGGCTGGATCCTGTTTGATCAAAGCCGCCAGTGATCACCGCGATTTTGGCCGGGTCACAAGCAACTGCGTTGAGTTCGGAAACACCGTATTGGCCAGGGTTGTTGACAACCCGTTTGGCTTCCGCATACAGATCGATCCATCGGGCGGGCGTTCCTCGCAACTCGGCCGACAAAGCAGCGTTGAACGTCTGGACCATGGCGACCATCAATGGCCGCAGCGCGGCCTGGGCAGGTGCGCGGGCGTAGATCGAGTCGGCAATATCCAACATCGACATAACACCCACGCGAGTGGCTCCTTTGGAAAGGATCCGCTTGACTTGGCCACTCAATTCAACGGCGGCCGTTCGCGTGGCCGCCAATGCATTGGCCTGTGCCGTTGCAACTGGCACGCCTGCTTGCACTTGGGCCGCAAAGACGTCGAGCTGAAAGAACAAGTCATTGGCGCCGGCCAGCACATAGACCAACTGGTTGCTGTTGAACCGGTTGGCGTGTGTCTGCAGGTAGTCACCAATCTGCTGCGTCACCGGAAACGACAACGCTTCGCGGCAGACACCGCTCGACGGATCCGGGTTGCAGCCGATTCCCGGTTGTTGCGACACGCGCGAGCCGCCCATTGCATAGTTGGTGCCGCCCACCACTTGTGAGACGCCTGCGAATCCCATGCGGAATGGTTTGACGGGTGCACCCAGCAATGTGCCAATCGGCTCAGGCCATACCGGGCCTGGATTGGTGGTGAACTTGCCACCACCGACCGCGGCAATATCGCCCACGCGATAAGTGCCCCCATCACTGAGGCTGTCGCCAAAGACAATCACCTCACGCGCGCGTTGCGCGGCGGGCGTTTTTGCCACACGGTCAATGGCTTTGAGCAACTCAACGCTGCCCCCATTCAAAAAAGCGGCCAGGCCACTGAAGTCGGTGCCGGCAGGAACTGCTGTGTTGACAGACGCCGTGGCGGCAGGTTGCACAGCTGCTGCGCTGCTCAGGGATGGCAACAGCAACGCGGTCGCCAAACCGCCAATCAAACGGCGGAAATTAAAAGGAGTATTTGTTTGCATGAGGGTTTTCTTTTAAACAAAAGAGTTGAACATTTCGCGGGGACGACAAGGCGCACGTCTGCATGAAACGACTGCATCGGCGCACACGTGTATGACGGCTGGCAATCTCATCCCGCTGCGATGTCACTGGCCATGAGATGCCGATACGGAGTGGCGACACGACCGCCACCCGTTCATTGCGCCGTTGGAAATTTCACCGCAGCTGCATTGATTGACCAACGCCCGTGCCGTGAAACCGCTTTGTCAAACGCGGATTTTTGTTGCTTGGATTCTATAGGTGTTTGCCCTTATATGGTTTGTGCGCCGCCAGGATTTCAACGCGGCGCAGTGTTGCCTTGAGCGGGCGACATGCCTGCCCGGCGGCCTGAAAGCTGCTCGAGTTCAACCGTGTCATGGGCGCAGAAAACAGTCACTTCACGGCCGTGTTTCCGCTTCCGTTGGCGCAGGCGCTGTTGATCAGCCAGCCGCGCACCACGGCTTGTCAAGGTTCATTTCTTCGCGGAAGAAGTAGGCGTCACCGGTTTGCAGCAACCACAGCCCCTGGCTTTTGATGGCGACACCGGCATGGCCATGCATGTGGCCAACCAACGGCACCAGGGCAATGTCGGGCGGCAAGCCGTTCATCAAGCGCACGCGGTCAAAGCTTTACCACTGTTTGCCCTGATCAGCGCCGTACACCTGCCAGCGGGGTGCGCTGGACCACTGCTGCGGCCGAAAACGTTGCCGGTCCAACCAAGTGCGCTGCAGCTGAGCGTGGTCTATCCGTGAACCGATGTCCGGCCGAACGAGGCCAGTAGCTGGTCGGCCAAGGTGGCAATGCCGGTCTCCGACAAGTCAGAAGCCCGCCAGACACGGCGCTCTGTCCAGTGTTGAAAGTGGCTGGACTGCGAGCGCTTGTACAGCGGGTCATAGTGCAGTGCCATCAGTTCCGCGAACAGCAAAGGCAACGCGCCGGTCTTTGCCCAGTGCTGCCAGCGTTCCACTGTTTCCTTGCCGCGCAGCTCGGTCAGGCGGCCCAGCAGGTCGGCCAAAGCTGTCGGTTGGTCGCCCAGATAAGCGTAGTCGCGCAGCAAATAGTCCAGCCGGGCGGCGGGAGTTGCGTCGATTTCAATGCAGGCACTTGCGCGCAAGTGCTTGACCAACGGCAAGGGCACGGCAAGCCGGCCGATCTTGGCGCTTTCGCCTTCAATGAACACCGGCCGCGTCAAATCAAAATTCGCGATGACCGACGCAATGCGCGTCTCGAACTGCTTTTGAGACGGCTGCTCGACCCCCGGCAAAGCGCCGAGCAAAGACCCCTTGTGGCTGGCGCAGTGCTCTAGGTCCAGCACCTGCGCGCCGCGCTCGGCCAAGGCCTGCAACAAGCGTGTTTTGGCACTTCCGGTCGCGCCACAAACCACCTGCAGCCGCAACTGCGGGCAGCGCGTTGTGATCTGCTCGACAACGTGGTGCCGAAAGCTCTTGTAGCCGCCGGACAGCTGCTGCGCGTCCCAGCCGACCAGGCGCAGCCAGGCCACCATCGAGCCGCTGCGCAAGCCGCCGCGCCAGCAGTAAACCAGCGGCTTCCACTGCGGCGGTTGCTGGTCAAAGCGTTCACGCAAATAGGTGGCCAGATGCGCTGCCACCAGAGCGCCGCCCAGGCGCCGCGCTTCAAAAGTGCCAGTCTGTTTGTAGAGCGTTCCGACCAGACGGCGCTCTTCGTCATCAAGCACCGGGCAGTTGATGGCACCTGGAATGTGGTCGAGCGCGAATTCAGCAGGAGAGCGCGCATCGATCAGCGTGTCAAACGCCGCCAGGTCGGCCACGCGCACCGGCGCCGGGCGGGTCATGCGCTGACCGGCGTCATGTCACCACCAGGCTGGCACGGCCCGAGGCCGCAACCACCCGGCCGACCACCGCCGCAGTGCCAAACCCCTGTTGGCTGAACAGCGACAGCACCGCGTCAAGCGCTGCCGGGGCACAGGCCACCAGCAGGCCACCGCTGGTTTGCGGGTCGCACAGCAGGGCTTGGTCCACCGCGCCAAAGCCGCCGGGCAGCAGCACCTCGGCGCCGTAGCCAGCCCAGTTGCGCTGCGAGGCGCCGGTGACGAACCCTTGCGCCGCCAGCGCCTGCGCGCCGGGCAGCAGCGGCACGGCGCGCCAGTCCAGCTGCACCTCGCATTGCGCGCCTTGCGCCATTTCCAGCGCGTGGCCGGCCAAGCCAAAGCCAGTGACGTCGGTCATCGCATGCACGCCAGGCAAGGCGGCCAATCCAATACCAGGTGTGTTCAGCTGCGTGGTGCAGGCCATCATTTGCGCATAGCCGTCTGCGCTCAGCGCGCCTTTTTTCAGCGCTGCCGACATCACGCCCACGCCCAGCGGCTTGCCGAGCACGAGCAGGTCGCCGGGTTGTGCATCGGCATTGCGTTTGATGTGCCGCGGGTGCGCGAGGCCCAGCGCCACCAGTCCGTAGATAGCCTCCTGTGAATCGATCGAGTGGCCGCCAGCGATCGGAATGCCGGCAGCGCGACAAACGCTGGCGCCGCCTTCCAGAATCTGCCCGATGGTCTGCGTCGACAGCCTGTCGACCGGCATCGCCACCAGCGCCAGCGCAAAGATCGGCCGCCCGCCCATGGCGTACACATCGCTGAGTGCATTGGTGGCGGCAATGCGGCCGAAGTCGTGCGGATCGTCGACGATGGGCATGAAGAAATCGGTCGTCGCGATCAAGGCCTGTTCTTCATTGAGCTGGTAGACCGCAGCGTCGTCAGCCGTCTCCAGGCCCACCAGCAATTCCCTGGGCACGGGCATCGCCGCCATGCCTTGCAAGATGTCGCGCAGCACGCCGGGTGCCAGCTTGCAGCCGCAGCCTCCGCCGTGGGACAGCGAAGTGAGCCGGGGTTCCGCAGCAGGCAATTTGTCGTTGTGCATGGGGTTGTTTGAAAAGCGGGGCGTCAGCAAAGGGCAATGCCGTTTTCATGCCGCGCGCTGGCTTGCAAGGCGGCAAGCATAGTCGGCTACGGCCGCGGCGCTAGAGTCCCGTTCTTGGTCGGTTGGTGCCGCCCCTTTCCAAAGGATTCAACGATGAAGCAACTTTCCCTTTTCACCCATCTGCGTGCCTGGTTGGCGTGCGCCTTGATGGCCTGCGCCGGCCTGTCGTGGGCACAGCCCGTGTTTCGGGTCACCGCGATTCCCGATGAATCGCCGACCGAGCTGGCGCGCAAGGCGGCGCCGTTGATGAAGTACCTGGAAGAGCAGCTGGGCGTGAAGGTCGAGTTCACACCGGTCACCGATTACGCCACCGCGGTGGAAGCGCTGGCCAACCGCAAGGTCGACCTGGCCTGGTTCGGCGGCTTCACCTTCGTGCAGGCGCAGCGGCGCTCGGGCGGCAAAGCGGTGCCCATCGTGCAGCGCGAGGAAGATGAAAAATTCCGCTCCGTCTTCATCACGGCCGACCCGGCCATCCAGCGGCTGGCCGACTTGAAAGGCAAGGATGTGAGCTTCGGCGCGCAAAGCTCCACCTCCGGCCATTTGATGCCGCGCAGCTTCCTGCTGCAAGCCGGCATCGACCCTGACAAAGACTTCCGCCGCGTGGCCTACAGCGGTGCCCACGATGCCACGATTGCCGCCGTCGCCGCCGGCAAAGTGCAAGCCGGCGCGCTCAACATTTCGGTGTGGGAAAAATTCGTTGCCGATCAAAAGGTCGACACCCACAAGGTGACCGTCTTCTACACCACCCCGCCCTACTACGATTACAACTGGACCGTGCATGCCGACATGCCCGCCGCACAGCGTGAGAAGCTGACGCGCGCGTTCCTGGCCCTCAGCCGCAACGACACGGCAGGCAAAGCCATCCTCGATCTGCAGCGCGCCACGCGTTTCGTGCCGACGAAAGCCGAGAACTACAAAGGCATCGAGGAGGCCGCCCGCAGCGCCGGCTTGCTGTGACGGCAGACCCCGCGGCCGTTGAAGCCAAAGCTGGCGCCGGCGCCGCCAGTGGCTTGACGCTGCAGTTGCGGCAGGTGGCAGCGCAACATCCGGCGGCGCGGGCGCCTGCGCCCCTGGCGCTCAAAGGCGTAAACCTGCAGCTGGCCGCGGGCGAGCAGGTGGCGGTCATCGGCCCCTCGGGCGCCGGCAAAACAACTTTGCTGCAGGTGTTGGCCTGTGCGCTGCCGCTGGCGGCGGGCCACTATGAGTTGAACGGCCAGGCGCCCTGGAAGTTGCCCCGCCGCCAGCTGCACCGCCTGCGCGGCCAGTTGTTTCTGGCGCCGCAAACGCCGCCCTTGCCCCCACGCCAGCGGGTGATCGCGGCGGTGCTGGCCGGCCGCCTGCCAGGCATGGGCTGGCTGGCCAGCGTGGGCTCGCTGCTGTATCCGCACGACATTCCGGCGGCGCACGACGCGCTGGCGCACTTCAATCTGCAAACCAAGCTGTTCGACCGCGTCGACCGCCTCTCCGGCGGCGAGCGCCAGCGCGTTGGCCTGGCGCGGGCGCTTCTGGCGCCGGCCCGGCTGTGGCTGCTGGACGAGCCGCTGTCTTCGCTCGACCCAACGCACGCGCGCCAGGCGTTGGCCGCCTTGACCGGTGCGGCTCGAGAGCGCGGCCTGAGCTTGGTCGCCACCTTGCATCAGGTGGACATGGCGCTGGCGTATTTCCCTCGCATCATCGGTTTGCGCGACGGGCAAGTGGCGTTCGACTTGCCCGCCACGGCTGTCACCACGGCGCATCTAGAGCGGCTCTACGGCCAGCAGCCGGCGGAACGCATTGCTGCACCCTGGCCTGCTGGCGTTGAAGCGCAGCACGCCGAGCCGGCGCCGCCAGTGGCTTTGCACTGCCGATGAAACCGCAAGCTGTGCTGGCGTCGCCTGCGCCTGCGCCTGCGCGTGACCCGGCCTGGCTGGGCCGCGTGTTCTGGTCAGGCGCTGCGCTGGCCTTGTTGTGGCCGCTGCTGCAGGCCACTGAATTCGCGCCGTGGCAGTTGTGGGATGAGCGCAGCCGTGGCGCCACGGCGCAGTTCCTGCGCAGCTTTCTGCCGCCCGCGCTGTCGGCCGAATTTCTGGCGCTGGTGGCGCGCGAAACCTGGCGCACCGTGGCCATGGCCACCGCCGGCATGTCGCTGGCGCTGTTGATCGCCGTGCCACTGGCTTTGCTATGCACGCGGGTGCTGTCGGTGTCGGCGCTGCACGGCCGCATGGCGGCGGTGCCGTTTGCCATCCGGCAGGCGGTGCGTGGGCTGCTGATTGCCTTGCGCAGCATGCCCGAGCTGGTGTGGGCGCTGGTGCTGGTGCGGGTTGTTGGCCTCGGCCCTACCGCGGGCGTGCTGGCCATTGCGCTCACCTATGGCGGCATGCTCGGCAAGGTTTACAGCGAAATTCTTGAAAGTGGCGAGGCCCATGTCACCCAGACGCTGCTGCGCAACGGCTGCAGCCGGCTGCAGGCTTTCGGCTTCGGCCTGCTGCCACAAAACGCGGGCGAGTTGATTTCCTACACCGTCTACCGCTGGGAATGCGCGATTCGGTCCTCGGTGGTGCTGGGCTTCGTTGGCGCGGGCGGGCTTGGTCAACAGCTCGATGGCTCGATGAAAATGTTTGCCGGCGGTGAAGTTGCCACCATGCTGCTGGTGTTTTTTGCGCTGGTGGCGCTGGCCGACTTCATCAGCGGCCGGCTGCGCAAGGCGCTGGCATGAAAACGCCTTTGCCTTGTCACGACGCTCGCCTGCTTGGCCGCCGCGGGGGGGTGTTGCCACCAGCATCGCTTTTACGCGCCCGCCGCAAGGCCGGCGTTTTCCTGGCGAGCCTGTTGGCGCTGGTCATCGCCAGCTTCTGGTCACTCGATCTGCAATGGGCGCCTTTCTTCTCCTGGGAAGCAGCCTCAGGCATGGCACGCTTTCTCGGTGAATTCATCCCGCCCGACACCCAGCCCGCGTTCTTGCGCCAAGTGGTGGCCGCCACCGGTGAAACACTGGCCATGTCGGCGCTGGGCACCGCTTTGGCTGCTGTGGCCGGCCTGCTGCTGGCCTTGCCCGCCAGCCGCTTGCACGCGCGTGACAGCGCCCGTGCGCGCAATCCCACCCGGCTGCTGCTGAACGCGCTGCGTTCCATTCCCGAGCTGGTGTGGGCCAGTTTGCTGTTGATCGCCGCCGGCCTGGGGCCGTTCGCCGGCACCTTGGCGCTGGCGGCGCACACCAGCGGCGTGCTCGGGCGGCTGTTTGCCGAAGCGATCGAGAACGCACCCGCCGGTCCAGCCGCGGCGCTGCGCGCTCAAGGCGTCGCCGGTTTTTCAGTGTTTTTGTATGCCACCTTGCCGCAAGTGCTGCCGCAACTCGTCAGCTACACCTTGTACCGCTGGGAAAACAACATCCGCGCCGCCGCCGTGTTGGGCGTGGTCGGCGCTGGCGGGCTGGGCCAGTTGCTGGCTTTCCACATGGGCTTGTTCCATATGAACAAAACCGCCACCGTGCTGCTGGGCATGCTCGTGCTGGTGGTTGCGGTCGACGCCATCAGCCATGCACTGAGGCGCGGGCTGATGCGGTGAGCAGCGCGCACACCTTCCGGCACGCCCACCACTGATCGGCACAAGCCCTTCAAACGTCGCCAGCTTCGCTAATTGCGACAGCACTTCGGTTTTTGGAAGAAGCGATGGCTGGAAATACATGAATATCAAAAGGCAGGCCTTTGTTCAAAAACCTTTTTTTGAAAACTCCTCATGTCTATTTCACGACGCTCCGGTTCTGGCGAGCCGCCTTTGGCGCCTTCAAATATAAAAGCGGGGGAACCATCTTCCTCAACACAAGCGGCCCGCTTGAAAGAAAACCCATCCGCTTTACCTGCTGGGCTGCCATCTGCTGCCCATCATTTGACAACACCGATGATGAGAGCGACGACCAGTGGGCCTCCAAGGAGAGCTGCGCCTAATGAAACAATGGCAAAGCAGAAAGAAAAAATTTACCATGGATTCCTGGAAAGTATTAAAAAAATAAATACCCCTGAAGCTTTCAGAATTTCATTGAATGGAGTAAGTAGGCTACCCGGCCATAAAGCAGATGCTTTCACCGAAATGGGCTACCGCCTGTGTGCAATCGTTTGTATTGAAGAAAAAGCAGGTAAAGACCCTCAACCGGTTATTGATCTTTATCTCAAAAAAATCAATCAATATCAACAGGAATCAAGAATTCCACTTCCCGCGCCCGTTTTGGAGTTGAAGGTTGCCGCACAGGCTGGACCTTCACAACTCAAGGTACTGGCAACGCCCGTTGCCGCGTTCCAGGATATTGTTAAAGCGAAACTTTCTTTGAAAACAGTGGTTGAGCGTTATGCAATCACCGATGAAAAGCATATCAAGCATTTTGCAATGATCAACGCCGAAAAACTTTTAAAAGGCAATGAAAAAATTGATTATGTGCTTGATAAATTTACGATGTTGACTCCTGATCAACGCGAAAATTTGTGGAAAAAACAGTTTGATAAAACTGTTGACGCGGTATCTGACGGTGCTCATGCCGGAAAAGCCGCCCGCAAATGGCTGGGTAAAACAACGATTGAGCAAACCCAACATCTTGAGAATACAGCAGTCCTGGGAGCAGCGGGGCAGCTCTTGCGAAAGGGGGGTGCCGGTATAACGATAAAAAAAGTGGCCCACGACTACGGCATCGAACTTCCGGAAAATATTAATAAATTAAGCCAGATAGAAAA